>JBATHI010000001.1:0-9046 GCA_049666645.1 Flavobacteriaceae bacterium
GGATAGATCCCGATGGCGGCATCTATTTTACCGATCCCTTTTATAAAAGACCCTACTGGGACCATGAAAAACCCGAAATTGAAGCCCAAAGGGTCTATTATGTGAGTCCAGATCTGGGTGCGGTCAACATCGTTGCAGACGGTTTGGTACAACCCAACGGCATCATCGGTACGCCCGATGGCAAAACCCTTTATATAGCGGATATCGGGGACAAAAAAACCTATTCCTATACCATCAACGACGACGGCAGCTTAAGCAATAGGAACCTTTTCTGCGAAATGGGTTCGGACGGGATGACCTTGGACAACCAAGGCAATGTTTACCTAACCGGAGATGGGGTAACTGTGTTCAACAAAGAAGGCCAACAGATCGAGCATATTGCAACCGGTGAAAATTGGACCGCCAATGTCACCTTTGGGGGAAGAGGACAGCACATCTTATTTATTACGGCAATGGATTCGGCCTATACCTTGGAAATGAATGTCAACGGGGTGCGATAATTTCTGTTCTTAAAAGGGCTCGAATCGATTTGTAATCTAGACCGCTTTTTTGTAGCTTACCGTAAAAATTTAAATCGATGTCATGCCCAGCTATTCCATAAACGTCAATAATACGGTACACGAAGTTGAGGTAGACCAAGGCACCTCCCTGTTATGGGTGTTAAGGGAGCATCTTCTATTGACCGGAACTAAATATGGTTGTGGCATCGCGCAGTGCGGAGCCTGCACCGTTCATGTGAATGGAAATCCCCAGAGGGCCTGTGTATTGACGGTCGATGGTTTGGCCGACGGACAACAAATCACCACCATCGAAGGTTTATCGGAAGCAGGAGACCATCCGGTCCAAAAAGCGTGGATTGAAGCACAAGTCCCCCAGTGCGGGTATTGCCAATCCGGACAGATCATGCAAGCCGTGGCCTTGTTAAAAGAAAACCCCAAACCCGAACGCGATCAAATTTTGACGTACATGAACGGGAATCTATGCCGGTGCGGCACCTACCTGCGTATCGTAAAGGCCATTGAACTGGCTTCAGAAAATCCACCTCCGGTGAATTAGAACGAACCGTAATCCCAACTAAAACCTAACCCATGCACTCGCCTTTAAAAATACAGTCCAGAAGACAATTCTTAAAGTCCTCCAGCAGTGTTGCCCTATTCATAGGGGTTTCGGGTGTTTTACCACAATTGGTCTCCTGCAAGGACCAAAAGGAACTTCAGGATGCCATCAACAAACAGCGACTTACGGCATGGGTCGAGTTATCCGAAGATGGCCTTATTACCATCTATAACCCTGCGGCAGAAATGGGCCAAGGGTCCATGACTTCTTTGCCTGCCCTGTTCGCGGAGGAAATGGATGCGGATTGGTCTCTGGTCAAGGTCGTTTTTTCGCCCCAGGAATCCGCCATTTACGGGTCCGATGGGTGGGGTCCGAACGGCAAGGTCATGTTGTCGGCCGGTAGCCGAATTACCTTCGGCTATTATACCATCATGAGAAAGGCAGGGGCACAGGCAAGGCACATCCTATTGCACAGCGTCTCCAAAAAATGGAACGTGCCCATCACAGAACTGAGCACCGACAATGGACAAGTGATCCATGAAAAAGAAAACAAGTCGATCGCCTATGGCGCCATTGTTCCGTTCCTTGACATTCCGGAACAACTGCCCGAATTTTCCGAAGATCAATTGAAAAATCCGGAGGCTTATCGATTGGTCGGGAAAGATCTTGAGCGCACTGACGTCCCTGAAAAAGTAAATGGCAAGGCCCAATTCGCCATCGATCTGAATTTGCCCGACATGGTTTATGGGATTTTGGAAAGGGGCAGGGTGCATGGTGCCAAACCAACATTAAAAAATGAAGCGGAGATTCTGGCCATGGACGGTGTCCTAAAAGTGGTGCCCTTCGACTATGCCATCGGAGTGGTGGCCAGAACTTTGACAAAGGCCCTGGCCGCCAAAAAACGTTTGGAAATCGAATGGGGCAAGTCGCTTGCGAGCGGTTTCAATTCCCAGGAGGCCTATGGGGCCTACGAAAAAATTGCCGGACAAAACAAGACCGGACAGGTACTCACGGAAATAGGAAGTATAACAACTGCCTTTCGGTCGGCCACAAAAACATATACTGTCGATTTTAAGAACGATTATGTATACCACGCCCAAATGGAACCCCTAAACGCAGTGGTGCGGATTTCGGAGGACAAACAAAGTGCCGAGGTATGGGTGGGCAGCCAGCAAGGGTTCGACTCTAAATTGGGGGTTCCCCAACTTTTGGGAATACCACCGGAACAGGTGAATATCAATCTGCAGTATTTGGGAGGGGGTTTTGGAAGAAGGAGCATGACCGATTTTGTGCTTGAATGTACTTCTTTGGCCGCCCTGATGCCCGGGGTTCCCGTAAAACTGATTTGGACGAGGGAGGATGATCTCACTTATGGCGCCTTTCGTCCGCTTTCCCTTCAGCGCCTCAAGGCGAGTATCGATACCAATGGCAATATCACGGGATTCTCCCATATGGTCGTGGGTGACGGGGGGAATCTGGTGGCCAGTGGCATCAAAAATGAACATTATGATATCGCCAACCAATATGCCGAATGGCGGGAAGTCTCCCATGGCATTAGGCTCAAACATTGGCGTTCGGTAGGCCACGGACCCAATAAATTCGCCATCGAATGCATGATCGATGAAATTGCCCATGATCGGGGGGTCGATCCGGTGGAATTCCGTAGAAAGCTCATGTCAAAATCGCCTCGGGCCCTTGCCACCCTTGAAAAAGCCGTAAGCATGTCGAAATGGAACGAACCTTCATTGCCCGGACGCGCCAAAGGCGTAGCATTTTTGGAACGGAGCGGCTCTTTGGGTACCGGCGTATGCGAAATATCGGTGGATGCCAAAACCGGTAAAATAAAGGTGCACCATTTTTGGAACGCGGTGGATGCGGGAGTCATCGTACAGCCCGATAATGTGAAGGCACAGATGGAAGGTGGCATCCTTATGGGCATCAGCAGCGTGCTTTATGAGCAGCTCACCATAGTGGATGGGGCCGTTCAACAATCGAATTACGATGATTACCAAATACTTCGCATGCAGGATATCCCGGAAAGCGTGGAAACGGAGATGATCGCGTCCTTGGAGCACCCCCAGGGTGTTGGCGAATCGGGAACCCCCTTGGTCGCCTGTGCCATCGCGAACGCTTTTTTGAAATTGACGGGCAAGCCGCTCCGGCATTTGCCTTTTTCCCCAGAACGGGTATTGCAGGTGTTGCAGGCCTAGGCACCAAAAATGAATCGATATTCAGTACTCCCATCAAGGCCTTAAAAATTTAATGGGGCGGGCCTTCCTCCAAAAAATTGCCAGCGCCGATCAAAATCCACAAAAACGGTTATCTTTAGAAACTTCAAAGCCAATCCAACATGAAAAACCGATCCCATTATTTTTTGACCTTCTTTGTTTTCTTGCTCTCGATCAACATTGTTTTGGGGCAAAGTGCCGTGGCACCGAACCTGATCGTTTCAGGCGTATCCGATGAGCGTTTAGATCGATATGAATCATTCCTCCAAAAGGAAATCGATGAAGGCCGAATTCCCGGAGCCATCTCTTTGGTCATGCGGAAAGGCCAGATCGTGCACCAGGCCGCCCTTGGATCAAGCGATGCCGCAACAAAGACCCCAATGGCACAAGACCAGATCGGGCATATCATGTCGATGACCAAACCCATTGTGAGCGTCGCGTTCATGATGTTATATGAGGAGGGTTTATTTTCATTGAACGACCCTGTTTCAAAATACCTTCCCCAATTCAAGGAAATGAAGGTGGCAAAAGACGTCGATAACGGAATCGATGGGGAAACCGTACCCGCCCTGCAACCCATCACCATTGCCGACCTATTATCACATACGGCAGGTTTTTCGCATGGCCTGGGGGGTACCAAACTCGATAACGAAATTGCAAATGCACTCTATGTAGAACCCCAGGCCAATATTGAAAGCAGGGTCAATACCCTGGCGAAATTGCCCCTTGTAGGACAGCCCGGGGCCCAATGGTACTATAGCGCTTCGCCCGATGTACTGTCATTACTGATCGAACATTTTTCGGGCATGACCACCGCAGCGTTTTTGCAACAGCGCCTTTTTGACCCCCTGGGAATGAACGATACGGGTTACAATATCAAAAAAGAGAACCAAAGCCGATGGATACCTGTTCATAATATCGACGAAAAAGGCAAGTTGATCAAATCACCGCAACAGTTGCCCATTGAGGGCAATACGGTATTCGGAGGTACCCATGGCCTATTCTCAACCGCAGCCGATTATACGAAGTTTGCCCAAATGCTCCTCAATGGTGGAAAGTGGAACGGCAAACAATACCTCGGCCCAAAAACCTTGGAAATCATGACCACCAATCAGGTCGGTGACCTCTATCGCGCACCGGGGCAGGGATTCGGACTTGGTTTTGGGGTGACCACCGATGTGGCCGACAGCAAACAGCTGGGATCGGTAGGGCAGTATTATTGGAGCGGAGCGTATTGCACCTACTTTTTTATAGATCCCAAAGAAGACGTGGTGGCCATTTTAATGACCCAATTGCAGCCCTATAGCAATTATTACGGAGAAAAAATGCGCCAAATGGTCTATCAGGCCATTGTAGATTGAACCTTGGATGCTCTACCGAACCAAATCGATCATTCGGGTGTACTTTACGATAAAACTGTTGTTCAAAGGGTCGCCATCCTGTAAATTGTAGTTAAAGACAACGAACAGTCCGGTATTGGCGCGCTCCAGCCAACCAAATCTCAGGTTTGCCGCCCAGAGTTTGTCGGTGGTGTTGTGCTGGATCAATCCTTGCAGATATATATTGGGCTTAAAGGCGTACGACAGCTGGGTCCTGACGATATTGGCCGTAAAATTGCCGACAGGCAACTGAAAATTGTTGTACTGTAAAGTGACGTCGGTATTGAATTTATCACCAAGCCGGAGGCTGGCCGTAGCACTTTCCACGAATCGGGTTCCACCAAAAGATCCTCCGATCACCGAACGGATATTTACGGAAAAGGGATTGCTGCGGTTGGTGAAGAAAATAATTTGAGACTCCACGTGGTTATAGGTTCCCGATTGTACCACTACATTCTTGCCCCTAGAAATATCAAAAGGGAATACAACGCCTTCCGTGGTGAAATTGATGCCTGTATGTACCTCCGTACCGCTCTTGAATTCAAAATGGTTGTCTACGTGCAGGAACCCGGTTTCCAAAAAACCATCGAAGTTCCAATAGCCCCTGTATGAGACGTGGGGTCGCAGTTCCAAGATCTTGGAATCGGGATTCTTGGGACGTAGGTGATACAGCACCAACCCCTCAGGTTTTCTAAAAGCCGAACGCAGCAAAAAGCCCATTTCCGGGTTGAAGCCCTGCCCCACCTCGGTATAGGCCGCCCTCAGTTCCCAATTGTTCCAATTGTAATCGGTTTGGAATTTAAAGGAATGTGCATTGATCGTATCATTGGGATCAACCGTTTTGGCAAAATATCCGGTCATCCGGGCCTTACGGCCGAGGCCCAATTTACCGTCAAACGCCATGGTTCGGTTAAAATCATTGTTCGATTGCAGGCCTTCCCGGTTGACAAATACGGCCCCCAGTGCCGTACGGCCACGAAATTCGTGGTTTACCCTGGCCACGGTAAAATTGTTCTTTTCGATCCCTTTGTCCTGTACATCTTCCGTCCACAAGCTCAACAAACCCACGTTTGTTCGGTTCAATTTGCCCGAAAGTCTGGCCCCACCAATAATGGGAACAATATTGCCATTGTCGCCAATTCCGATCCGTCGGCTAAAAAACAGGTCGACCTCCCCCGGACTACCCACACTGAAGAGGCCGGCGTTTTCCAAAAAGAAGGGTCTTTTTTCAGGAAAAAAGAGGTTGAACCGATCAAGGTTTACCTGTTGGTCATCCACTTCCACCTGTGCAAAATCGGTATTATAGGTAACGTCCAAAGTGAGGCTCGGGGTAATGCTGTATTTGATGTCGCCCCCGGCTTCGGCCTTATATTCATAATTGGCATCGGTAAGGGTGAAATCTTTGGAAACCTGTCCCAAGACATATGGGATCACTTTAAGGTTGCCCGGACTTCTGAGGTCCAAACCAGTGAGGGTACCAGCCAGGGAAAGTCTTTTCAGGTCCAACCCCACGGGCATCTCGGCCCAGTACACGATTTCATTGGTTTTACGGATGTTCCTTCGGAAATTGATGCCCCAATCCTTTCCGGACTGAAAGCGCAAGGTTCTCAAAGGGATGGCGAACTCGGCACTCCAACCATAATCCTTCACTTCGGTACGCACTTCCCAGGAGCCGTCCCAATTCAGGTTGAACCCCCCTATGGTACCCCCTTGCTGACGGTTGACGTTGAAGTTGCCCTGTCCTTCGTTGTCGACCTGGCCATCATATTCCACACCCAGGGAGTTGGTCCCAAAGATAAAACCGTTCTGGCCGTCCTTGTAGGTGTCGAGGATAAAAAGAAAAGCATCGGTATTGTTGAGATCGGCATCGCGACGGGCATCGGAAACCACCAAATTATCGGGTTGGGCATCGTAGCAGATTACCGAAACATAAAATATTTCCTGGGTGTAGGCCACCCTTATCTCCGTTTTCTCCGTGGCCTGCATCCCAAAATTGGGCTGGGTTTGGCTCATGTTGCCAAAAGGTTCGATCTGCTGCCAAATTTCGTCGTTCAGCACTTCCCCGTCCATTATCGGGCCATTGGCCAAAGCAACGGCGTTCGCAACCGGCCGGGCTTTAAAATCGGATATTGCGATGTCCTGAGCTTTTAAGCTATGGCCAAAGGCAATTAAAAAAAGAGCAAGGAGAGGTATTCTGGAGAAATTCATTTTGCCGGTTTGGTCTTATGTTTGCTAAAATAACATTATTTCCAATTGTAGGACAACAATAATAATCGATTGGTAAAAGCCTAGATATAAATTGGATGGAATCCAAGCCCTATTTGATGCTTTTTTTTTCTATCTTTTGCCCTCTAAAAACCAACCTAATGTCTGCGTATATTTTTGAATTAATCGGCACGGCGATGTTGCTCCTCTTGGGGAACGGTATTGTGGCGAATGTAGTATTGAAGGGCACCAAAGGCTCCGATTCGGGGTGGATCGGTATCACTTTGGCATGGGGCATCGCCGTTTTTACCGGGGTATTCATCTCGGCGGATGTGAGCGGGGCCCATTTGAACCCTGCCGTGACCTTGGGACTGGCCGTGGCCGGCAAGTTCTCCTGGGAACTGGTCCCGGGTTACATGATCTCACAGGTATTGGGAGCCATGCTGGGCACTTCCTTGGTTTGGCTTACCTATAAAAAACAGTACGATGCCACGGAAGATCAGGGCGCCTTGCTGGCAACCTTCGCTACTGGGCCGGCGGTCAAAAGCCCGTTATGGAATTTTATATCTGAGGTCATCGGGACCTTTGCCCTTGTTTTTGGTGTCTTTTTTATAGCAGGGGGAACCCATGGAGATGAGCCCATCAGCTTGGGATCCTTGGATGCCCTTCCCGTGGCCTTGTTGGTCATAGGCATTGGCTTGAGCCTTGGTGGCCCTACGGGTTATGCCATCAATCCGGCAAGGGATTTTGGTCCACGGCTGATGCATGCCATACTGCCTTTAAAAAGAAAGGGCGCCAGCGACTGGGGCTATGCCTGGATACCGATTTTTGGTCCATTGGTAGGCGGGGCGATGGCCGCATTGATTTACCTGTCACTGGGCATTTAAACGCTAAAAATTACGCTAGCATGAAAAAAATAATGGCCTTGTTGATGTTTGCACATATATCCATTGTTACCCTTGCCCAGGAAATCGTAATGCTCCCCCACGAAAATAGCAAGGAAACGATTTGGGAAGGTGAGGAAAAAGAATATTTCTCCAACATTTGGCAAACCCAAGTGGTTACCAATGTTTCGGTACCGACCATGGAAGTGTTCAGGCCGGAAAATCCGAACGGAACTGCCGTGATCATTGCCCCAGGCGGGGGTTTATTTGCCCTGAGCATCAGCAGTGAGGGCAAGGAAGTGGCCCAATGGCTCAACACCAAAGGAATCACCGCTTTTGTTTTGAAGTACCGCTTGGTGCCCACGGGTGACGATGGCGTAAAGGAAGTCTCTGAAATTGGGGAAAAGATCGGGGAAAAAGTAGGCCCTGTACTGCCTTTGTCCATTGCCGACGGACTTGCAGCGGTCTCGGAAGTGCGCGCCAATGCCCAAAAATACGATATAGACCCCAAAAAAATAGGATTTATGGGCTTTTCGGCAGGAGGTGCGGTCACCATGGGGGTCACATTTAACTGTACGGAATCGAATAGGCCCGATTTTATCGTGCCCGTGTACCCTTGGATGGTCGTTCTGGGCGCTTATGAAGTGCCCGTCGATGCCCCGCCCATGTTGGTAATCTGTGCCTCGGACGACCCTTTGCGTTTGGCACCGGCCAGTATCGACCTGTATTCGGCTTGGTTGGCGCAGGGCAAAGTGGTCGAAATACACATGTATGCCAAAGGTGGCCATGGCTTTGGAATGAGAAAACAGGGGCTCCCCTCGGATCATTGGATACAGCGTTTTTCCGACTGGTCGCTATCGGAAGGAATTGCCACCGCCCAAAAACCATAATGCAACCCATCCATTATGACCGCAACTAGAAAAGAAAAACCAAGCCCAGAACAATGCAAAATTGGTTGATTTTAATTTTTTTGGCCGGTGTTTGTGTACAGGCACAGGATCCGCTGCGATTTAAAGAAGAGGTTTCCTTGATACAGAAAAAATACGATACCCTTTGGGAACCTTCCAAAGAAACCATCGTATTCACGGGAAGTTCAAGTGTGCGTGTTTGGAACGACCTGCAAGAACGATTTCCCGGGGTCCAAATCGTCAATACCGGTTTTGGCGGGTCTGAGGCTTCCGATCTGTTGGCCTATGCCGATGACCTGATCCTCAGGTACAAACCCAGGAAGGTTTTTATATACGAGGGGGATAATGATCTCAATTCGAACAAAAAACCCCGTACGGTGCTGTCC
>JBATHI010000002.1:0-1935 GCA_049666645.1 Flavobacteriaceae bacterium
ATATTGTACAAGTCATCGGCCATAAACAGATCGAGAAATCACATTTTATCGGAATATCCCTAGGTACCATCTTGATACGAAACCTCGCGGAACGCCATCCGGAACGTGTGGAAAGTATGATTTTGGGAGGGGCCATCATGAAGTTGAATTTCAAGTCACAATTCTTGATGCGCTTGGGCATCCTTTGTAAATCGGTTATTCCGTATTTATGGTTGTACCGATTTTTTGCCTTCATCATGCTGCCCAACAGCAATCACAGGGAATCACGATTGCTATTCGTGAGGGAAGCCAAGAAGTTGTATCGGCAAGAATTTATCAAATGGTTTCAACTCACCTCCGAGATCAATCCCTTGTTGCGATTGTTCCGCTCAGCGGATATCAAAATACCTACTTTGTACGTCATGGGCGGGGAAGATTATTTGTTTTTGCCTTCGATAAAAAAGGTGATAAACAAGCACAGTATGAGCAGCCTGGTGATGATCGAGTATTGCGGCCATGTGGTGAACGTTGAGCAACCAACGCTTTTTAACAATATTGTTATCGGGTATTTGAACAATGTGCGCCGCTAACATGATCGGGTCTTCTTTAATTCGTAAATCAACTACATGAAAGATTTTACAATAGCTACCGCTTTTTGCTGCTTACTGCTTTTTGGATTTATTGGTTCGGCACAGGATGGGGCTTGTGCATGTTGTACCGAAAACCATAGCGATTTCGATTTTTGGATCGGGCAATGGGCGGTAAGCAACCCCGATGGCACTGCAGCAGGGACCAACCGCATTGAAAAGATCCAATCGGGCTGTCTGGTGCAGGAACACTGGATCAGTGCCGATGGTCAATTATCCGGAACCAGTTTTAATTTTTATAACGCAAAATCAGGGCAATGGGAACAACTTTGGGTCGATAATATGGGCAGTACCCTGAAACTGTCCGGGAACCGCCTTGAAGACCGTATGGTGCTCGCATCCGAACCTTTTGTGCTTACCGATGGCAATACCTATGTTAACCGGATCACCTGGACCCTGATGCCCGATGGTCGGGTACGCCAACTTTGGGAATTACTGCAAGATGATCAAGTGGTGAATACCCTTTTTGATGGCCTCTATAAAAAGTCCGAATAAAGAAAGCCGACCCATTACTGGATCGGCTATTCCTATTGGTTATTAACAATTCTCCTCTTTAACCTCCGTATCCGGGATTCTGGACAATCAATGGATTGGTATCGGTCTCCGTTTGTGGAATCGGAAATACCAAAGCATTGTCGTTGAAGGGCAAGGTCCCTACGTTCTGTTCAAATCTTTTGATGTCATGGATCAGAAAACCTTCAAACGCCAATTCGAGTTGTCGTTCATTAAAAATGAGGTCAAGGGTCAGTGGACCTATCAAAGGAATCGCATTGGAACGGGCCCGTAAGGCATTGATTTCCGTCAAGGGATCCAAGCCAAGGGCAGTACCTTCCCTAAAATTGCATTCCAAGCGGATCAGGTGCATCTCGGCAATCCTGAAAATAGTGACGTTTGCGAACTGGTTGGTGTATTTGGAACTCAATACTTGGTCGTTGTCCGGACTGATATAGAAGAAAGCGGCACGATCATCGTTGAGCGGGTCATCGAAGAGGTTATAGTAAGCCTCCTGAATCCTCACATCACCTCCTCGACCCCCATTTTCCTGTGAGGCATAAAAGTTGACCAATTGATTGATCCCTGTTTGGGTAGTCACTTGAAAGGCGAAGATGTCTTCCGAACTGTCGTTATCATTGTTAAAGGCTCCGTCAAATGTTTGGGTCAGCACATGGCCCGAATTGGCCAACACATCGTTCGCGGCATCCCGTGCCGCCGCATAATTGCCCTGTTGCAGATAAACCCTTGCCAACAATGCCTGGGCAGCGAACCTATCGGCATAAAAACCGTTGGCCCCGGGCAAAAGGGAATAGGC
>JBATHI010000003.1:0-12990 GCA_049666645.1 Flavobacteriaceae bacterium
TGCTGGTCGCCAACAACAACGCGAATTTTTCGAAAAAGGCAACCGGCAAGATCACCTTCAGCTGTGAAGATGGCCAACGGATAAGGGAAGCCATAGATCAAACCGTGGCCACAGGGGAGGGGCAGACTTGCTGGATGCGTTCCGTAGGATTGAACGAGGAAGGAGTCGTGGTTTCCACTTTCAATTTTGAATGGGCAGTGAAATTGAGGCGTTAATGTTCTTTCAATATATTGGGACAAATGCGATAACGATGAAAAAATCGGTTCTATTTGAGGAAAGGCAAAAATTTGGCAACATCTTCCTATGGGTGCTGACAGTCTTCGTGATGGCCGTCCCGCTATTTGGGATTATCCAACAGATCTTCTTAAAAACACCTTTTGGTAACAATCCCATGTCCGATGTGGGATTGATTGTCTTTGCGCTGGGAATGCTCGCCTTCTGCATTTTTTTTTGGTCGATGACCCTAATCACCAAAATAGACGCCAAGGCCATTTCCGTCCGGTACGTGCCCTTTTTCAACAAACAATTCAAATGGGAAGATATCGATAAGGCCGAGATCATCAAATATCGCTTCGTCGGGTTCGGTATCCGGTTGAGCTTTAAATACGGTACCGTTTACAACATCAAAGGCAACCAGGGCATGGCACTGCATCTAAAGGATGGAAAAAAATACCTCATCGGAACCCAAAAACCGGGAGAGCTTCAGAAAACGATCGATTCTTTTTTGTAATGTATTGTAACAAATACAGGCCTTAAGGCAACTAATATCCAAGTAAGCTCGGACAAACTCGAATGAAATGTCATGAAAAAGAGCCTTCGATATGAACAATGCCGACCCTGAATACAATTTTTAAGGAAAGCTGCCTTGAATTCCTATGGAGAAATCAATATTTGAAATTACTAAAATGGACTGTGCTTCGGAGGAACATCTAATCCGAATTAAATTGGATGGAATTTCAGGTATCAAGAATCTCGATTTTGACATTCCCAACCGAAAGTTGACCGTTTTTCATAGTGGACAGATTGACCTTATTGAGAGGTCGATAATTGATTTACACTTGGGGGGGCGAAAGCTGACCACCGAACCAACAGACCATGGCGGATTTGCTGAAAAATCAAATCAAAAAAAACTACTCTGGACCGTCCTTGCCATCAATTTTACTTTTTTTCTTATAGAAATGACCACTGGACTGATTTCCAAATCAATGGGTCTTGTTGCGGACAGCCTGGATATGCTTGCCGACTCATTTGTCTATGGTATGAGTTTAATTGCGGTCGGGGGCACTTTAATAAGAAAAAAAAGGATTGCAAAGCTTGCGGGTTTTTTTCAGATAACACTGGCAATAATTGGATTTGTTGAAGTTGTAAGACGCTTTTTTGGTGTGGAAGCTTTGCCCGATTTTACCACAATGATCGTAGTTTCAGCTTTCGCTTTGGTCGCCAACGGAATTTGCCTGGTCCTACTACAGAAATCCAAGAGCAAGGAAGAAGCCCATATGAAGGCAAGCATGATCTTCACATCCAATGATGTGATCATCAATCTGGGGGTCATCATAGCAGCACTAATGGTCAGTTGGTCAAATTCGAACAAGCCCGACTTGATTATTGGAACCATTGTTTTTATTTTGGTCATTCAAGGGGCAACAAGAATTTTAAAACTGGGAAAATAAAACACCAAAACAGAATTTTATGAACGCACACGAAATAGACTATCAAATTTATGGGGAGGAAATGCAATATGTCGAAATCGAGCTCGACCCCCAAGAAGCGGTCGTGGCGGAGGCCGGAAGCTTTATGATGATGGACAATGAGGTGAAGATGGATACCATTTTCGGCGACGGATCGAACCAGGACAACAGTGTTTTGGGAAAGATATTTTCGGCCGGTAAAAGGGTGCTCACCGGGGAAAGCCTTTTTATGACTGCCTTTTTGAACATCGGCAGAGATAAAAAGAAAGTGAGTTTCGCATCGCCCTACCCTGGAAAGATATTGGCGATCGATCTTTCCGAAAAGCAGGGAAAATTCGTTTGCCAAAAAGACGCATTTTTATGTGCGGCAAAAGGCGTATCCATCGGCATTGAATTCTCGAAGCGCCTCGGTAGGGGGCTGTTCGGGGGCGAAGGCTTCATCATGCAAAAGCTGGAAGGCGATGGCATGGCCTTTGTACATGCGGGCGGTACGCTTGCCAAAAAAGTGCTCGGCCCGGGGGAAGTGCTCAAGGTCGATACCGGTTGTATCGTGGGTTTTACCAAGGATGTCGATTATGATATCGAATTCATCGGGGGCATTAAGAACACCATTTTTGGCGGCGAAGGGCTTTTCTTCGCCAGGTTGAGGGGCCCCGGAACGGTCTATATCCAATCCCTGCCCTTTAGCCGTTTGGCCGGCAGGGTTTGGGCGGCGGCACCCAAAGGCGGTGGCAAGGACAAGGGCGAGGGCAGTATCTTGGGCGGTCTGGGCGATCTGCTCGATGGCGACAATCGATTTTAAAATGGACTTTAAGAACCTATTCAAATTTTTACGGGAGCTCGATCAAAACAACAACAAGCCATGGATGGATGCCCACCGAAAATGGTATTTCGGGGTACGGGACGAATTCATTTTCTGGTTGGACGACCTTGACGCCACCTTGGCAGCGCTGGATCGGGGATATTACCCCACCCCTGGCAAAAAGGGCATCAACCGCATCAACAACAATTTAATGTACCATCCCCATAAAACAATATATAAAGACCATTTTGGGGCAGGACTCGACAAAAGGCCCGGCACTGGCGATTTTTATATCCAGATCGGCCTTCATGAATCACTCTTGGCCGGAGGGCGCTGGCGGCCCGATCCCAAGGCCCTGAAAAGCATCCGGGAGGCCCTGGATTACGATGGGGAAGAATTCAAAAAGATCTTGGACAAAAAATCCTTCAAGGATACCTTTGGATCGCTTTATGAAGACGAAAAACTGATCAATGCCCCCAAAGGGTTTTCAAATGACCATCCCCATATCGATCTGTTGCGCCACAAGACTTTCGCCGTGGTGCATCCCCTTGGCCGAGCGGAAGTCTTACTGCCCGATTTTAAGGAAAAAGTGATCGAAGTCTATCGGGAGATGCTGCCGTTTCGCCGCTATCTCAATAAAGCGGTCATGGTGTAACGTGATCACCATCGATGTCAATAGGGCGTATAGGCTTTTGCCATCATGTCCGGGTATTTGGCATGGATCAGTGAATCTATTTCCGCAATGTCACTGTCGATCCTACCATAGGTGCCAAGGACCCGTCCGGTAAAAAAACTTAGATCGACCAAAAGATTGGCAAATTCCCGACTTTCCAGCAGTTCTGAATAGGAATTGGGAAATTTGGAAGCATGCGCCGTGGTAATCATCTCGCCGGATTCAAATTTAGACCTCATAGTGGTCCGATCAACGGCACGGTTCAAAAAGGGCCTCAATTGCTGGTCTACAAATCGGTTCTGAACCACCTCAAAATGAAGGAGATTTTCTTGGTTGGCCTTAAGGTCGGCCAGCTTTTTTCGGAGAATGGAAGAGGAAATGTTATCAAAATCGCCCGAACCGCTGAGCACATCATAGATGGTGGTATTCCGTCCAGAAACCCAAACCCAGGTCAACTTATGGAGGTACATTCCTATTTGGGCGGTATCCCGTTGTTCACCTTGATCATTGCTTACCAGCAATAGGCGGTCAGCGGCATCAACCACCTCCTGCATGACCTTGCTGCCCTTTTCTTTAAGAAAATTGTTGAACCGCAACTCTTCCGAAAGGTCTTGTAAGATGCGCCGTTCTTCTTTGGCATTTACTCTTTCTTCGTTCCAAGTATTGATCTGCAGGGCGATGAGGATCCCGATGACCACCAACACGATTTCCCCAATGGCATATTTGAAATATTTGGAGGTTTTGTTTTCCATAAGTAAGGTCTGCCGAATGTGACGAAAGAATTTGATCATTTTTTTAAAAGGTTTGGTGGGCGGAAGCAGATCGTCCCGATCTTTACTGTTCGGTGCCGGCGACTGTCTTTGATTGGATAAGGGGCATCAATCCGAATCATCTTCCGAAGCATTTTTTTTATTCTTTTTCATTTGAGTGTATCGCGTGACCAGGCGCACCCCCAAACGGGCGAAGAGGATGACCGCGATCACCATCACAATATCAAATCCGTTCATCCGCGCTTTTTTTTGTCGACATTCCAAGGTATCGGTAAGATACAATGTACTTTTTTCATTTCATATTTCACAGCTTATCAGGTATTTCCCCATCTTGTTGTTCGTTTTTTTTCAAATCGGCCAGTATTTATCGGTTCGAGGTTGAAGGGCCAACGGGCTTAATTCTCGATCGCGTTGGCGATCGGTTCCGGTTCAAACCAGCCCTTTTTCATTTTATACCTCACCCAAATACCGGCATAGATACAGGAAATCAGTACAATAACCCCTGCATTCATATACACTTGCAGGGTCATTTCCGGGGAAGGCGAATTGTTCAAAATCATATAGATCATGCCGATGATGCCCAGCAGTTGGGGCAAGGGGTACCACGGACTTTTAAAAGGACGTTCAAAATCGGGGTATCGCCTGCGCAGGACGATCAGGTTGAGGTGCGAAACGATATAGGCCACCAGCCAGCAGGTGGCAGCGGAAATCAATAGGGTCAAAATAATATCATTTTGCCCTTTCAACAGGATCATGGGTACCAAAATGAGCAGTCCCACAAAACAAATTCCCACCCAGGGCGATCGGGTTTTGGGATGCAATTTCATAAAAACGGCGGGCAATTGTTGGTTGTGGGCCATGCCATACAGCATTCTGGGAATCGTGGCCAGTACGGTATTGATGGTACTGCAGGTGGCCGTGATGGCCAGTACGGCCATGATCAATTTCCCGGATTCCCCGAAAAGAGAAGTGATCAGTACCGCATGCGGGATGTCGGATCCCGCGAGCGCATCTTGTGGCACCGCCAAATATGCTGCCAGGGCCACCAAGGTGTAGATGACCAACAGCACCACGGCGGCCAAAATCATGGATCTGGGAATATTCTTATTCGGATTCTTGGTTTCTTCGATCATCGGGCAGACAAATTCAAGGGCCATGAACGACCAGAGCGCCATCGTGGTGAGGCTCAGCACCCCAATGTCCAAATGCTTTAAGCCAATCCAAAGCGATTGGAGCGATGTCCCCTGTGAATCGCCCTGTGTCAATCCCGTTACCGCTATCACGAGCAGGGCGGTGATCATCAAATAGGCCAATAGGTTCTGTACCCTGGCAAAAAAGTCGACCCCCAGGATGTTCAATAGAGTAAACAACAGAATGATTGCCCAACCCATTTGCGAGAACGATCCAGGGTAGAGCGTATCGAGTACCGCTTCGAGCAGGAAGAGCTCGGCCGGGAGCCCAAATATGGCTGGGGCCAGGTAGCCCGAGATGGTGGCCACTATGGCGGGCAAGTGCCCTATCGACACTTCGGTATAGGCGCTGATACTTCCCGCTTTGGGCAACATCACGGCCAGTTCGGAAAAGGTAAAGACATAACAAAGGGTAAGGATAAAGGCGAGGATCATGGCCACGAAAAAGGCAGCCCCGCAGATACCGACCCCCTGTAATATGCTGACGAAAACGACCTGGGCTACCACCACCCCAACGGCTATGGCAAAGAGCGATGGCAGGCCCAAAACCCTTTTTAAATTGCCTGTTTCTTTGTTGGTAACTCCCATGTTCAGAGTTTCAGGACATAGAAGAACATACCGCTATCTTTCTCGGCCAGGTAGCCATCGTTGGAAAAGGGCTCCTCCGCGGAGGCAACGGCCTTCCGGGCCAGCCTTTCCCTATCCCGGAAGGGCGCGAAATGGACCCGCGTAGCGCCGAGGACCTCGCATGCGGCCCCGGTCCACTGATTGGTCGCCGTAACCACCATATATTCGAATCCCTGTTTTTGAAGGTGTTCCGCCGAGGCTGCCACCAATTCGAAGGTATGGTCCTTGGGCAGCTCGGGAGATCGGGCCACCAAAAAATGCATGCCCACCATGCCTTGTGCCCTTGCCTTTTGAAGGGCGGGATATTGATGTGCCAAGGCCTGCATGGCAATATGCTCCTGGGTATAAATGAGGTTCATGATCGGGTTCACGTGCACCAATACCGCCTCCAAAAATGGATCTCCATTTCTCATGGGTACCTCCTCATTGGGCACGGTTACATTGATCGCTGCCCCGATCACTTTCCTTTTGGCATTGAAGATGGCCAGTGAAAGCCTTAGGGTATCCTCGTTGATTTTAACGCTGTTCAAGGGATCGTTGGCAGAGGTCAAAGCGAACAAGCGCACGAACCAATAAAAAATGTTCTCGGTGGTCCATGGGCCGAAAGGGGCGACACCCAGAGTATCTTTGTGCAAATGGTGGGCCATGGAAACGGGCACGCTGCGTGAAGGATGCACATGCCGGTTCATGGGGTCGTTGACGGCGAAAGAGGCCGCCAACACCGCGGCCATCTCCAATAATGTACCTGGATGTTCATTTAGGACAGGCACCGCCCTGTAGCGGTTGCTGCGGTATTGCGAGACCGAGTTGAAATTTGCCACGAGCAAGTCTTCGGGCAAGGGCTGAAGTCCCAATGCTTTGGTATCGGATGCGGTGGGATATGCGCACCAAGGTAAACTATTTGGCTCGGCGGGTGTGGTCATCTATTGGGCAAGATAGACTTTTTGACGTTACGTTACAATTCGGTTTTGTTGTTCTTCCATGGGCATTTATTTGTTCCTTTCGTTCAGTTCCTTTTGGATGGATTCGCAGATCACAAGCCCAATTTGGCAAAAGGGTTTTCAAGATATTTTCCGGCTCTATTTTTAATGGGCAATGATAAAAAAATGGTAGCATATCATCGCGTGAAGAGCTTTTGGCCGATGACCATTAAGAGCATAAACCCTGCAATCGGTTGAAGTATAAGGCTCTCTCTTTCAATGGCCAAAAAGAATTGTGACCAAAAAGACCAAAAGGATTAATATATATCTTTAAACGACCTAAAACAAAAGCCCTTGAAAAACAATCGTATCAGAAACATCAAGAAGGAACTCTTGTCCGACAACTGGTATACCCTCAACAAATTTACCTTCGATTACCAAAAAGACGATGGCAGTTGGGAAACCCAGCAAAGGGAAGCCTACGACCGGGGCAACGGGGCGGCCATCCTCTTGTACAACAAAGCCAAGGGCAGCGTGGTGCTCACCCGACAGTTCCGCATGCCCACCTATGTGAACGACAATGCCGACGGGATGATGATCGAGGTCTGTGCCGGACTCCTGGACGGGGACCATCCGGAAGACTGTATTCGCAAGGAAGTGGAGGAGGAGACCGGATATCGCATCAAAAACGTTCAAAAAGTATTCGAAGTGTACATGTCGCCCGGTTCGGTAACGGAAATCCTGTACCTATTCATCGGCGCCTACGAAGATCGGATGAAAGTGGGGGAAGGGGGCGGAGCTGAAGCGGAGACGGAAAATATCGAGGTGTTGGAATACCCTTTTGAAGTGGCGCTTCAAATGATGGCAAGGGGCGAGATCTGCGATGCGAAAACCGTGATCCTTTTACAATATGCACAATGCCATCGGTTATTTGCATGAAGTATTTGCGACCAAATGGATATGGAACAAGTGAAAGCAATCGGTTTGGGCGGAGGTTGCCACTGGTGTACCGAAGCGGTCTTTCAATCACTGCGTGGTGTGTTGAACGTCAAACAGGGTTTTGTGGCCTCCGAAGCCCCGCAAGATGCATTTTCGGAAGCGGTCATCATTACCTATGAACCTGGCCTAATTGCCCTCTACGATTTGGTGTTGATCCATTTGATGACCCATGAAAGTACGGTTTGGCACGACATGCGTCCAAAATACCGATCTGCAGTGTATACCATGGATCCGGAAGACGAAAAAGTATTGGAACGAATGTGGGATGGGCTGCAGGACGAGTTAAACGCACCCTTGATAACGGCTATACTTCCATTTAGGGCTTTTCGGCCTTCCGAAACCAAGTTCCAAAATTATTATCGTACCGATCCCGAAAGACCTTTTTGCAAAAGGTACATCGACCCTAAACTGCAGTTGCTCAGAGGGAAATTTGCCAAGCAGGTGGCGACCGGCTCCCCTTAAACTCAATAGCGATCCCGTATCGCCTCAAAAATATCTTGCATCTTGGCTTTGATTTCGCCCGAAGGCTGCACGAAGTGGTTGTTCATAAAGCTGAAGATCAAGATCTTCCCCGATTTTGTTTTGAGGTATCCGCTTAAACAGTAGTTGTTGCCCAAACTTCCCGATTTGGCATAGATATAGGGCGCCCCGGCACCGTCATACCAATTTTCGAGGGTACCGCTGACCCCGCCAGCGGGAAAGAGCATGAACAAGCGATCTTGGGGCAGCTCTTGATACATTTTATAGAGCACGTGTACCATCGACTCCGGCGTGAACAGGTTGTAACGCGATAATCCCGACCCATCGACCCATCGTGGGGGCTGGCTTAGATCGGCCAGGCGGTTTTTGAGCATATGGGCCTGTGCTTTGGTACCATCGAGGGTGTCGGAGAGGGTGGAGGAGGCCAGGACCAACAATTGTTCGGCCAGGAAATTATCGCTTTCCCACATCATTCTTTGATAGACCGAATCGGTGGCCATACCATATAGCGTGCTTTTCTCGCCTTTTGGAAAGCGATCGGTGATCGAAATCTTTTGTCCCAGTGCTGCTTCGAGCAATTTGTGGGTCAACGCGCTGTCGGTCTTAAAGGGAATTTCGATGGTGTCGGTCCTGCTTGAGGCATAGTAGAAAACATTGTCCTCAGCCTCACGGTTGATGGCAGCGTCCAGGTCAACCACCCTATCCTTGAAAAAGGAAGGGACCGCTACCAGCGAATCGTTGTGGTACAGGCTAAGTACATTGCCATACAGGGGCAATCCCCCGCGCTCTACCTGGTAGTAATCCCCGTAATCGTCCCAGGCCCAACCTGGACCATATTTCCCCGCTTGAAAATTGTTGTTGTACCAGGCAATAGGTAGGTTTCCCTTTAGGAAGCCGAGCACCGTACTGTCCTTGAAAAAAGGATGCAGTTGGGTGGGATCCCCTGTGCCCTGCACATAAAGGGTATCATTTTGGATCAGATACTGGAGGGAAGGAACGTTATTCGGCAAAAGACTCAGGCCCGTAAAGAGGGTGAAGATTTTAGTATTGCTGGCCGGGGTGAAGTATTTTTCACCGTTGTGATCATAGATCGTATCACGGGTTTCCGCCGCTACCACGAACAGGCCTGTAAATTGGTGGTGAAAGGTATCTTGCTGCAAAACGGTACTGACCGCTTTTACCGTTCGTCGATGTTTTGTGGCCGTACATCCGATTAGTGCCATAAAAATAAGCGCCACAACGAGGTTTTTCATGAATGTTGAAAAAAAATTTGTGAAGCCCAATGGCAGTAATCAATGGACTTCAGCGAAATTAGTTAATTTTTAACTTATCGGGAACAATAAAAACTTCCAATTAATGGTTAACTTAGTGGCACAACCTAATTAAACATTTTGACATATGGCTAGAGCTATGCTGGAGTATACCAAAACGGTACTCCAAAAAGTTAGTTTTGACGTAAAATTGTTTTGCAAAGAGGTAAAAAAAGCGGTCGAGCGACTCTTACCGGAAGAAATCGAGGAACTGAAACTCTGGTTGAGACAGTTCTTGAACGACAAACCGGAACTACAGGAAAGTTTGATTTATTTAAGAGCATAATAGAAAAAGCCACTTTTAAAGTGGCTTTTTTATTTTTTGTTCAATGGACTGATGATTTTCACGTCCTGAAAGGCTATCGCACCCCTGACAACACCTGAAATAACATCCTTCAAAGCTTCGGTGATCTGTATTTTCAATTCACTTTTATGGTAGATCAAACTCACCTCCCTGGCCGGTGACGGTTCATGGAAATGTTTCAAGTTCTTCCTTTTTTCATGATCGAGCTCCAGGGTGTTCAAGTAAGGGAGTAGGGTCATGCCCAGCCCTTCATTGGCAAGGTTCACCAATGTCTCAAAACTACCGCTCTGCAGTTTAAAGTGTTCTTCGTTCAAATTTTTAGGGGCCTGGCACAGATTGATGACCCCATCCCGGAAACAATGTCCGTCCTGCAACAACAGAATATCATTGATATCGAGGTCGGTCGGGGATAATTTGGCGATATTGGCCAGTCTGTGGTTCCTGGGCACATAACCTACAAAAGGCTCATAATACAAAGGGCGTTCTTTGATGAATTCAATCTCCAGGGGGGTGGCGGCAATGGCGGCATCTAGATGGCCATCCTGGATGTTCCTGATCATTTGCTCGGTACTCTGTTCCTTGATGATCAGGTTTACCTTGGGAAATCGGTTGATGAACGTTTTCAGGAACATCGGCAATATGGTGGGCATGACGGTGGGAATGATGCCCAAGGTAAAATCCCCGCCTATAAAGCCTTTTTCTTGATCTACGATATCTTTGATGCGCTCGGCCTCATTGACTATGTTTTTGGCCTGGGCAACAATTTTCTTGCCCACCTCGGTAATTCCTATCGGTTTTTTGCCACGGTCAAAGATCAGAATGTCCAGCTCATCCTCCAATTTCTGCACCTGCATGCTCAGGGTAGGTTGGGTGACGAAGCTTTTCTCTGCGGCCAAGGTGAAATTTTGGTATTCCGCTACCGCCAAAACATATTGCAATTGGGTAATCGTCATGCTTTTTTTTGAATACGCAAAATTAATAAAACCATCAATAAAACCTATGATAATGCATATATATATTTTGTAAATTTATGGGGAACTAAAAGCAGGAATTATGAAAATGAACAGCATAGGACTCGATCCTAAAAAATCAAAAGAAATAAGCGCCGATCTGAATACCTTATTGTCCAACTTTCAACGTTACTATCAAAGTTTAAGGGGCATTCATTGGAACATCAAGGGCAAGCGATTTTTCGATCTCCACCTGAAATTTGAAGAATTGTATACCGATGCCAACCTGAAAGTAGATCTGATCGCAGAGCGCATCCTAACCCTGGGCGGGGTGCCACAACATACCTTTGAGGATTATATAAAGAATTCGAAAGTGCCTGTGGGCAAGAACATCACCCAGGATGAGCATGCCATACGGTTTATCGTCGATTCGCTAAAGGAACTGCTCGTCATTGAGCGCCGCATCCTGGAAGCTTCTGCGGAAGCCCATGACGAGGGCTCCAATTCTATGATGAGCGACTTTATCACCGAGCAGGAAAAGACCGTTTGGATGATGAAGGCCTGGTTGGCGGAAGAAATTTAAAGTCCGAATATCGTTCCCAAGCGACTGCTCGACGGGGTCAAAACCACGGGTCGATGACATGGAAATCCTTTGAAAGTTACCCGTCACAGCTCATTATTTTCCGTGCCGACCGAAAACTTTATCCAGAACTGGCCGACACCGTTTGCCGTCTCCTCGGAAGTTATACTTTGTGTTGATCAGCCATATCGCCGCTTTCAGGTAAGGCAATAACATCATTATGCCGATACCCCTTATATGAACGGTATTTTCGAAAGACGCGCCATTCGCCCCACTGCGGAAACCTTTTTTTCGGGTTTTTCTGGACGATCAGTCAGGACAAGAGCAGCAATCAGCTCGATAATCTTTGATCATCGCTGTTCTCAAGGGAAGCTCTTTATTACTTCTGCATTTTCAGATAATAGTCGGCCGAATGTTTGCCCGATCCATAGAACAGAAAGAATATGCAGACCAGGAAAGTGACAGATGCCAAGATGAGGTTGGTCGTATTCATTTCGCCCAGGAAGTTCACCAAGATCGCACCGATCAAAATGGGCAGCTGTGCCAGCACGGCCCAACGGGTCAGCAAACCGATGACGATCAAAAAGCCCCCTACAAAATGTGCCGGGACGATATAATGCAGGATGAACATCCCACCGGGAAGGTCTTCGAAGGGCTTAGTCATTTCGGCCATTTGGGCATGGTCGGACATGATATCGATGCCTTTGATAAAAAGAAAAACACCCAAGGCTGCCCTTACGAGATCTAAGGGGTAATAGGTGTGGGCATTGGCCCATTTGTTTAATGATTTGATTGTTGCCATGACTTGGAAATTATCGGTTACGATTATTAAGTTACTCATATTTAGCGATATAAAAAAGTAAATTCGGGCAGGATCGACTTGGGAAGCATCAACAAAAGACCTTCCCAAAGGCCCTTTATGTTGTCTTGATCGGTAGGTGGGGAAATTTGAAAGGTACTTTATTGGCAGTTTCGACCCTCTGATGAATCTCTTTCCGCCGGTTTCAATCGTCACAGGGATGGTTTTTGCTTCAGTCAACTCTACTGCAATCGAATCCAATCCATTTCAAGATGAAACGCCTCCGCTTTTTTGTTCCCGATCAAAATCGCGAATTCCGATAGGCTTTCCCCATCAAAGTTGGGAAGGTCCAATTTTTGTCCGCGGAAGGCAGGGTATAGGGTCTCAAAGGGAAGGACAACAGTTTGCCATGCGCCCGAGGTTTCAAAATAGGCTACAAAGGAATGCCTTTGGCCAAGGGTCGACTTTACCCTGAACTGATACCGCTTGCCGTCGCCTTTCAAGCGAATGGCCACGTTCTGGTACGCCTTATTGGTGATGGCATCAAATCGATGGCGTACCGAGGAAAAGCCCCCATTGTTCTCCAATGAAACCGTGCCCTTAAATACACCATGTCCATGGTCGTTCAGGTAAAAAGCCGCTTGCGAACGCCCGCCCATGACATTATCGTTGACCAATTGCCAAGTACTGATGTCGGCATGGTCGTTAAAGTCGAAAAGCAGTAACGATTGCATAAACAAGGAGATTAGGAGGAAGTTAATGGTACTTGGAATCACAGATGTCTAAAGATAAAAAATCATAGCGAATGCCGGTCCGATTTGACAGGTTCGCAAGTCCTTAATCCAAATCGGCCCAAACCCTTTCTATCAGGGCTTTGGTGGCCCTGATGCCATCGGGC
>JBATHI010000004.1:0-4886 GCA_049666645.1 Flavobacteriaceae bacterium
TGTAAGGACAAGCATTAAAAACAACAATATTTTCAGTTTCTGCTGCAAGGATTTTTTAGCTAGTGTACAACAATTGTGTATAGTAACAAGTTACTATATTTCTATTTTAGAAATACTAATCTAAAGGATTTTTAATGTCTTTAAAGGTGTTGGTCGCTACATGGGTGTATATCTCGGTTGTCTTACTTGAACCATGCCCTAAGAGTACCTGAATTTGTCTTAGGTCAACACCTGATTCCAACAGATGTGTCGCAAAACTATGACGTAGAACATGGGGAGTGACCGTTTGCCTAATTCCTGCTTTGGCAGCTGCTCGTTTAACTATATTTAATACACTTTCAGCACCATATTTAGATGCCTTATGTCCCTCAAACAGATATTTTTGAGGTTTCCATTCTTTAAAATATATACGCAGATCCTCCAAGGTAGTTTTGGATAATAGGGTTTGCCTATCCTTGTTCCCTTTACCACCTTTGACCATGACCAACATTCTATTGCTATCTATATCGGTTATTTTCAGGTTTAAAAGTTCACTTCGCCGAATACCCGAGCTGTATAGGAGCTCCACGATACATCTGTGTTTAATATTGTTCGTGTTTTTTATGATAGAGAGTACTTCGTCCTTTGAAATTACTTGGGGTAGTTTTGATTCTTTTCTGGGCCGCTCTATTTCATAAAAACGATTTGGCATGCCCAAAACAACCTCGTAGTAAAATTTAATGGAGTTAATTGCTTGATTTAAGTAGGAATTGGATACTTTCCTTCGGACAAGAGTTTGGAGAAACAGCCTGATATCACTTTCGTTAATCGCATTCAGCTCTTTTTCTTTATAATGGTTTATGAACATTTCAAAAAATGAAACATAGATTCTGACCGTATTGTTAGCATACCTCTTCAGTTCCAATTTTAAAAGGTACTCTTCCGGGCAGACTCTGTATTCAGGAGTAGTTTTTCTTTTTCTATACCATTCTACATCAACCGTTTCATTTTTGGTGTTCATGGGTTTGTTGGTTAAAAATCGATTGTAATTTATCCAAACAACACCCTTGAACGTGTTGAAAATGATTTCAAGATTATCCTTGGTATTGACAATGTAGGCCATATTATGTTCTTTGCTCCATTTTGCATTTGGGAGACCTTTGATTAAGCCTTGAATCAATTTATCAGGAGAAAACTTAATACCTATCATCTTTTGATTGTTAATCATTAGATGATATAGCGTTATGGATTTTAAAGTATTCATATACAAGTTTAACCATGTTTTATATAAAAATTAGTATATTAAGCTTATAATATACGTTTACAAATGATTAAGAATAAAAAATGTCCCGTTTGTGATACTCTAATAAAAGGAAGATCCGATAAGAAATACTGTTCAATAAAATGTAAATCCATATACCAGTATGAACAACGTCAAGAAAACGAGACTTACTTTCTAAAAGTGGATAGACAATTGAAGATCAATAGAAAATTATTAAAGAGGTATAATAGATCCGGTTTCACTACAATCAGAAAATCTGAATTGATTACCCAAGGATTCGATCCTAAATTTTTCACACACTTTTGGAAGAACAAAAAAGGAGAGGTATATTTTTTTGTTTATGAATATGGATTTTTAAGTACAAGGAACAATGATAAGGAGAAATACGTGTTGGTCACTTGGCAGGATTATATGAATTAAGAAATTTGGTATCGAATAATTTCTTAAATTTGATATGCAAAAGACGCATAAAGTTTGCTTCTAAATGTGCTATTTTGAACTGAGTTAAGACTTCGGTTAACCGTTTAAAAAGGAAGCTGTAAATATCTGATAGTTAACAAATTGTGATGATTGAACTAGTTCTGTCATCCCGACTAACCGCCTATCAAGGCGTACCAAAACCCTGCTAATCGTATGATTATCAGGGTTTTTTATTTTCCCTGTATTCATTTGAATCGTTTTGAAACCATCCTTTTGGTGTGCAATTCGGTGTGCAAAGCGGTACGCAAATTGTTGTAAATTTAAATAGCATTTAGCCCATTTAGATGTAGTCTTTAAACAAAATATGTTTAATCAAAAAGACTTACAACATGCGTACGGACAGCACATTAGGAGTGATATTTTTCACTCGCAAGAAAAGGAACGACCCCGAAAAACTGGATATCTACCTCCGGATTACGGTCAACAAAAAACGCGCCGAATTCAGCATAAAACGTGACATTGCGGTGTGCAATTGGGATATTTTCAGGTGTCGGGCCAAAGAAACCGACCATAACCTGATTTTACTGAACACCTATCTAGATGACGTATACGCCGAAGTCCTCAATGCCCACAAGCAATTGCACTCGGAAAGAAAGCTGATCACGGCCAAGGCGATCAAGTCTAGGTACTTCGGGGAGGACGAACAACGCATGACCTTGATGAAGGCTGTCGAATATCACAACAGCAATATCAACAAATCGCTCAAGTGGGGAACACTCAAGAATTATTTTTCTACAGAAAAATATTTAAAGCAATTTCTACAAGAGCGTTTAAAGACCGATGATATTTATTTGATTCAATTGAATTATAAGTTCATCGCCGATTTTGAAAACTATATTAGAACCTATAGGCCAAGAAAAGCACGAAAGACCTGTTCAAATAATGGTGCGATGAAGCATCTTGAAAGGCTAATGAAAATCACCAATCTTGCGCTTAAAATGGAATGGTTGGAGAAAGACCCGTTCAGAAATTTCAAACTCCATTACATAAGGAACGAAAGGGATTATTTAACGGAGCGGGAGCTGGACCTGATCGAGGGAACTTCATTTATGACAGTCGGTCTGAACAGGGTCAAAGATGTTTTCCTCTTCAGTTGTTATACCGGTCTTTCCTATATCGATATAAAAGAACTACACCCCAACCAGATTCTTATAGGTATCGATGGAAACCAAATGATACATACCAAAAGGGCTAAAACAAACGAATCGGTTAAAATTCCATTGCTACCTAGGGCAAAGGAAATTCTGAATAAGTACAGAGAAGAAATGGAGCTGACCGGTAAACCTCTTCCAGTGTACAGTAATCAAAAGACGAACAAGAATTTAAAGGAAATTGCTAAAGCATGCGGTATTCAAAAGAATATCACATTTCATGTTGCCCGGCATACCTTTGCAACCACTGTTACCTTATCCAATGGTGTGCCAATAGAGACTGTTTCCAAGCTTTTAGGACATACCAAGTTATCTACCACCCAAATTTATGCCAGGGTATTGCAGAAGAAGGTAGGGGAGGATATGCAAAACCTGATAAACCACTACAAGGCTAAAGAAAGGCAAAGCAATAAAGATTCAAAATCTCAACATAATTAATCTTTCATGGTCCCGAGACCTATCGGGGTGTTCGGATTTTAAGCGTTCGGAAAGATAAGGGTAAAGCAAAAATCGGATAGGAGGTAGTTGTTAAGGTGTAGGTGGCATTGTCGAAATAGAATAACTCTGTGAGTTATTTCCAGTCCGACAAGCGAAACATCATTTGGTCAAGTACTAAAAAGCAAATCCTAAAATATCTCGTTAATAGATATTTAAGGATTTTCAAAATTTGGCCAGCTATCCTCATAATTACACCTAGCAAATCTTAAAATTTTTGGGCTTAGTACTTCCAAAAGAAAGGGCTTTTACCTTTTGGGAAAAGTGTATTCATTTTTGAAGTGCAGCGGAAAAAAGGAATAGCAAGAGGGCAACACGCTAGAGCGGTGTTGCGATATTTCATTTACGTATATAACGTTGTTTACCAGTATTTTAAAGGGTAAGTAGTTCAAATATTTACCTTAAGGGAAACCAATTTTTGCGGCAAATGGCTCCGAAACCTTTAGAAACAGGCAAATATTTGCGGCAAATTTGTTTTTTGCCTCGCTCAGCAGTATTAGTTCGGTAATCCCGATTGCTATCGGAATTGGGACTCGGAGCACGAAACTTCGTTTCGCTCGCGTTTCACATTATAAAATTTATAAGCCAATGTAAAGTTTTAGTTCCATAAAAGGTCAATTAACGGAACTACTAAAGGAGACCGCGTTTGGGACACTCTGGGATCAGGCCAGACAAGGTTGTAAATAAGTCCTGTAAAACGGCCGTTTTATGGGACTCACGAATTTACTGTTATTAATAAAATAATAACAAAAATTAAAAATTTAGGCTTTTTCTAGGTGAAAAGACTGGTTCATTCCCGCTCCGCTCCGCACCTCACATAGCCCGAAATGAGCCATTTGTATCCTTCATTTGGTTTTTTTTAGTAACCGATACGAACTGAGCGATGACTGCTTAATTTATAGGCACACCCTAATCCATAGGAAGATAAGTGTTGGCCGGATAACGGAGATCGTAATCGGAAAAATGTTATTAGTGGCGACGGGGCCGGCTACAGCAGGGCACGGATTGATTATTAAGTATGATGACTACAATATGCTCTACATAAGCCCCAAGACCAATGAGACTTTCATTAAAAAAGTATTGGAACTCAATAGCAACATAAAAATAACAGAATAAAAGGCCTATCTACAACAAAACCTACTTTGAAAAGCCCTAGGCCAGTTCTCTAAAGTTGGTATTTGCACGAAAAACTTGACTAAAATCAGATTTACTATAATACTTCTTCACCCTTTGCTGAATCTTTTTTGAAAATATGTTACAGCTTTAGCGTTTATTAACATTTAATATCAGATTGTGAAATTTTTGCCCGTAGAAGGTTGATTGGCAAAAAGATCAAGATAGTTGTTTAGGTAACTTTAATTGAATAATGGGCAATAATGCAACTATGCTTTTACAATAAGGAACATAGTGTTAGCTACTATGGCATATTATAATTCAGCTTTGTCTGTAACAGATAATCCCAAAATCAGGTATCTTTAATAACCAATTATTCGGAGATG
>JBATHI010000005.1:0-1684 GCA_049666645.1 Flavobacteriaceae bacterium
GGCCCCCTACCGCTTCGCTGCCATAAAGGCTTGATGCAGGCCCCTTCACAATCTCAATTTGACTGATCAAGGAGTTGGGTATGCCCGAAAGCCCGTATACCGTGCCTAGACCGCTTACGATGGGCATTCCATCGATCAAGACCAAAGTATAGGGTCCTTCAAGACCATTGATATGTATATCCCCGGTATTACACACATTACAGTTGATTTGGGGCCGCACCCCATTGATGTTTTGAAGTGCTTCAAAAATATTGGCCGTTGGGTTTTTCTTCAGAAAGGTAGGTGAGTACACCTCCACGGGAACCGGGCTTTCCAATCGATTCACCGCTTTGAGGGTCCCGGTTACTACCGATTCCTCGAGTTGCTCATAGTTCGTTTTCAATGCAATCGAAATCGTTTTTTTTTCATCAGTGTTTAAGGAAATTTTTATGGAATAGGGGCTATAACCAATCGCAGTTGCCTTTAAAACGTAGTTGCCCTGCGGCAGGTTCCGCATCCAAAAATTACCTTCAAAGTCGGTTGCGGTCCCATACGGGGTACCGATCAAAGATAGGTTCACAGAAGGCAGAGGAATCCCATTTTCCGTGACTTTCCCAATAATTTTGGCATTTTGGCCACTGAGAACCCAGGAAGTACTGCATAAAAAACAATGTAATACGATCAAGAGAAGCTGCTTCTTCATTTATTTATCAGAACAAAAAATAATATTAAGAAAAATCTAAATATTTGTTTTTGTAAATAAAAATGTATTTTTGACTAGATACAAGTCCATGACCCTATCAGAGGAGGATTATATCAAGTGCATTTATCATTTGGGGAAAGGAGAAAATGTTACCATATCAACAAATGCCATTGCCGAACTCATGGAGACCAAGCCATCATCGGTAACCGACATGGTCAAGAAACTATCGGAAAAAGGTTTTGTAAATCATAGAAAGTATCAAGGGGTCACCCTTACCGATCAAGGCAAGACCATAGCGCTGTCAATCATTCGAAAACATCGTTTATGGGAAGTGTTTTTGGTGGAAAAACTCGACTTTACCTGGGATGAAGTTCATGAGGTGGCCGAACAATTGGAACACATCAAAAGTGAAAAACTGATCAACCGCCTCGACAAACATCTGGGCTTTCCAGAAGTGGATCCCCATGGCGACCCCATTCCGACCCAAAAGGGAGAAATGAAAAAATCGATCAAAAGACTGTTATATGAAATTCCAGTCGGTGGCGTCGGAATTTGCGCGGCCGTCAAGGATTCTTCCCAGGCTTTCCTAAGGTTTCTGGACAAAAATGGCATCGCCTTGGGCGATACCATCACTGTTCTTGATCGAGAAGAATTTGATGGCTCCATGCAAATTGAAATCAATGGCACAGAGATACATATCTCGCAGCAAATAGCCGCTAACCTTTTCTTGAAAATCCCGGAATGAGTGGCCGATCAGTTGTCGCTTTTTAGATGACCGCCCCGAGTTATCCATGGGCGATGGACGGCTATCTGGGCCATCCAATCCACAAACGGCTCCCGATCATCGCTTTGGGCTTCACTCGCGGATAAGATCAAAGGCTCCCTTGACCAAAAAAGTATCGGTGACCGCAAATCGCTCCGGATTTTTTATTTCGGTGTAGCCTTTATAGCTTTTGTCGATTTGTACTTCAATTTGTTTGAAGGCATATTCCTTAGCTTTCC
>JBATHI010000006.1:0-3685 GCA_049666645.1 Flavobacteriaceae bacterium
ATCGTGAGCTAACCGATCGTGATTTAAAGGAAGCCCTATCCAAAATTTCCGTAACGCGGGGCACCGTCGATGAGGGCAAATTGATGATTGCCAAAGGGGAAGTGGTTGAAAATGAGAATCTTAAAATCCTAAACTCCTTAAAGCAGGAATACGAGTCGCAGCTTTGGGCAGCCAACAACTACTATTTTATTTTATTGGGATATACCATTTTGGTAGCGATGGTATTGATGATGCTGTTGTTGTTCTTGAAAAAATACCGCCTTGAAATCTATGGGAACAATGTAAAGGTCACCTTTATCTTTTTCAACATTTTATTGGTGGTGTTTTTGACCACCTTGGTCGTGAAGTACAATGAAGACTATATTTTCGTGGTACCATTATGCATTCTTCCACTGATTTTAAAAACTTTTTTCGATGCGCGATTGGGTCTCTTCGTACATGTACTGGCGGTCTTGATACTCGGCTTTGTGGTACCGAACAGTTTTGAATATATTTTTTTACAGATCATTGCGGGAATTGTAACCATATTGACGGTTTCGGAACTTTATAAAAGGGCCAACTTATTTATTTCGGTAGGGCAGATAACGCTGATATATATCATTGGTTATTTGGCTTTTCATACGATCCATGAAGGCAATCTTGCCAATATCCTTTGGACGACCATAGGTTTGTTTTTCCTGAATGGAATGATTACACTTTTTGCCCAACCTTTGATCTATGCTTACGAAAAGATTTTTGGGTTGGTTTCCGATGTGTCTTTATTGGAACTTTCAGATACCAATTCAAAATTGTTAAAAGAATTATCGAACAAGGCACCGGGCACCTTTAACCATTCCTTGCAAGTCGCCAATCTTGCCGAGGCAGCGGCCAATGAAATCAAGGCCAATGCGATGTTGGTCAGGGTAGGGGCCCTTTATCATGACATCGGGAAAATGAACCATCCAACCTATTTTACAGAAAATCAGACCACCAATATCAATCCCCATGACGAATTGGCCTATAAAGACAGTGCCAAAATCATCATCGATCATGTGATCGAGGGCATTGAGATTGCTAGAAAGAATAAGCTTCCCGATCGCGTCATCGACTTTATTCGTTCACATCACGGAACCACCTTGGTATATTACTTTTTCAGAAAACAACAAGAGACGGGCCACAATTTCGATACTGCAGAATTTAGATACCCGGGACCTATCCCGTTTTCCAAGGAAACCGCCATACTTATGATGGCCGATTCGATCGAAGCAGCCTCAAAAAGCCTTAAAAATCCCACGTTTCCAATGATCAATGAATTTGTCGATAAGGTCATTGCCGGACAAATGGCGGCAAACCAATTCATCAATGCCGACATCACTTTTAAGGAAATTGAAACCATCAAAAAAATTTTTAAACAGAAGCTCACCAACATATACCATCTTAGGGTTGAATACCCAGAATGAATTGAGGCAAAAGAGCGCCCCATTTTTTAAATTAGTCGTTAGTACACTTTGATACACTGACCGCGGAGGAGCGTTTTCGCACCGAAGTACTCCCCATTTTCCATTTAGACCCTTTTTAATGCTATATTTACTCAATGGATACGTGACCTCTAAAAATCAAGGGCGTGATGTTTTAAGGGCTACTATCGATATGCCCCGGTCGAATGTAAAAACCCTTTTTGCCAATAGGAGTTATTTCGTATTTTAATTATTCCCAATACCCAACCCATGAAATAGGACTCTGATAATTTGAACTACCTACAAAAAATATTGCTGGTTGCCCTGATTTTATCTTTGCCGTCATCGTATGATGTATGGGATAACCAGGTAGATTCTGTACAGGTCTATTTTTCCAAGATCAACAAACTGGTTGAAAAAAGAAAATCTTTCCCGGCCGATTTTTTGGATATCGAGCACTTGCTGGCCAACAATGAAAGGCTCAAAGGCGCAGAAAAAGCGGAAAACCTGTTGAAGCTCTTCACCGCCTTTATTTATGATAAGGCCGAAACCGCCAATAAATACAACGACGAAGCCCTACGGCTATCGCGTGAAGTACGGCACCGAAAGGGAGAGTTGACCGCTTTGTATAACAGGGCCTACCTTGAATTCGTCCAAGGGCAATTCAATGAAGCCATAAAACTGGTATTGTCAATTGAGCGCAATGAATCCATAGAGGATTTTCTTGAAGTTAAAGCCGATTGTGCGACCTTGAAATCCGATATTTACACCGAAAGGGGTCAATTCGATATGGCCCTGGAAACCGGCCTCAAACTGCTCGATCTCGCTGAGAAAACCAACAATCCATATGTGTCAATGAAGGCCGATGCGGCCCTAAGCCATTACTATTTGCGGGTCGGAAACTATTCATTGGCCCGAACCTATTGTTTGAAAGGGCTGGATCTGATCATTGAATTGAAGGAAGTTAAATACATCTATCCAAAGATTGACGAAATGGCAAGGATGACCGCCAAGCTCGGAGACCGAAAGAAGGCGTTGGAAATTTATGATTATTACCTGAAACTTGAAAGAAAGTTACCACCTCCCGGCAGTTATATAAAGAGTGTGGTTTACATGAACATCGCTGATATTTATATCAAAGAGGCAAGATACAAAGAGGCCCAGCTATATTTGACAAACGCTCTAAAACTATGTTATGATCACAATTACGGGTTTAGGATACCCCGAGCGCTCATTCTTCAGGGCGAACTCCATCTGAAGCAAAACGATACTGCAAATGCCATATTGAGTTATGAAAAGAGTCTTGAAACTGCCGAAGAAATCAACGCTTTCGACGTGGTCAAATCAAATAGCGCCATCTTGGGCAATCTATACGAAGCAACCGCTCAACCCGCCAAAGCCTATGAATACAAAACACTGCATCGCGCCATAACCGACTCCTTGTTTTCAGATGAAAAAGAACAGAGAATAAATATTCTGGAAACCCGTCGAAAGATCAAAGACGTGACCCAGGAGAACAAGGTTTTGGCACTTGAAAATGAGGCCCAAAGGGTTAGGTACAGATCGGTCTTGCTGATATTGGTCTTTGCGCTGACCTTTACCGGGCTCGCATTTTTCTCCTATTTAAAGGTTAAGGGAAAGAACCGTTTGCTCTATGATCGCACCGTGGAGCTCGCTTCAGTGCAGTTGCAAATGCATGAGAAGCTACGCGCATTTCAAAAATCGGAAACAAAAACTTTTACCACCTACAAAGAAGCCACGAGCACAAAACAAAGCCAAAGTCTTGACGGAGAGGTGAAAGACATTATATTGGGCAAGTTGAAAAAGCTGGAAGAGAAACATTTTTATATCGACCAGAACTGCAATCTATATCAATTATCGGAACAGCTAAAGACCAATCCCAAATACCTTTCACAGGTAATCAACCAGGAAAAAAAATCGAATTTCAACAATTATATCAACGAATTGAGGATCAACTATCTCTTGGCCAGACTGCTCAGGGATCCCGAATTTCGTAAAAGCAAACTGAGTTATATCGCCGTATCCGTCGGCTACAACAACTTGAATACCTTTAATTCCGCCTTTAAAAAGCGGCAGGGCATATTACCTTCTTTTTTTATCGACCAACTCAACGGCCAAGAAAAGAAAAGCTAGCCAAACTCACCAATAAGGGTTCTTTGGTCCCATGATTCATTTCCAGGGTTCAAAAGGGGTACAAAGGCGTTACTTTTTAACGTGATTCGGGCTCT
>JBATHI010000007.1:0-8710 GCA_049666645.1 Flavobacteriaceae bacterium
GGACAAAGCACAACTTGAAACCTTTCGACAAGCCCAAAAAAAATCGGATTCCTTTTACAGCGTCCAACTTTATGACAGCGCTTATGCCTATGCCAGGCAAAATTATGATGGCCTGGACAAAAACACCCATGATACGGTACAGATCAATGCCCTGATCCAGCTGGTAAAGATTACCGATGCCATCAAAAAACAAGAACAGAACGGGTATTTCGACTTGGCAGAAAAAAAAAGCGTTGGCCCTCAACAGTCCCACCCAGTTGATCGACCTCTATTTTACGAAAGGGGAGGCCCTGTATGAAAAACAGGATTTTGCTACCGCCCTTCCCTATTTTTTAAAAATCGACTCCCTCTCAAAAACACTTGGCATCAGAAACCCGACCACCATTAATAGCCTGTTAAGGCGGGCCGAAACTGCCAAACTGTCTTTCACCTTTGAAACCACCAATATGGCCCATGCGCTATTGTTCGAGGCCTTGGCCATGGCCAAGGCAATAAAGGCGGTTGAAGGTGAGCACCTGACCTACATTCAATTGGCGGACATCAACCAGATGATCAGGGATTTTCCGGAAGCCAAAAAATATATCGATCTGGCATGGCCCTATTTTGAAAAACGGGACAATGTGGAACGCTTATCTCGCTTGTTATTAATGAAAATTTCCTATTACATTGGGGTTGATAGCCTTGAAAGGGCCGAACAGACCCATTTGGAAGATATCGCCTACCTCGACAAAAAGGATAATGGCCTTGCAAAGGCAAAAGCTTTTTATTATTATGGTAATTTTTTAAGACGGAAAAAGAACGCCTACGCAGAGGCCCTTGCTCCCTTGGAGGCGGCGAAAGTGCTCTTTCTGAAGGCGAAAAGGGACAGTATTGAACTCTACCACCGCACCCTGCGCGATCTGGCCTTTTGCAACCAACAGATCGGCAATTACAAAGAAGCCAGTACGTACTATCAAGAGGCCTATGACCTGAAAATAGAACTGTTGGAAAAATTCAACCGCAGTTCTTCCAAAACCCTCGAAGCCAAATACCAAACCGAAAAAAAAGGACAGGAAATCGCTTTGTTAAAGGCCCAAAATGAAGTGACGGTACAATTGCAAAAAAGCCAAAGGAACTTCCTGCTGGGCGGCATCGGCTTGATGTCGATCGCCGGAATATTCCTTTTTGTACTCTACCGGAACCGACAGCGGACCAACGAAAAGCTCAAGGAACTGGATGCCCTGAAAAGCCATTTCTTCACCAACATCTCCCACGAGTTCAGGACCCCGCTCACCCTGATCTCGGCCCCAATCCAGGAGGCCCTGGCCACCCCCGACCTGCCTTTGGAACAGAGAAGGCATTGGGAGATGGCCTACAACAACACCAATAGGCTGCTGTCGTTGGTAGACCAGCTGTTGGATCTTTCAAAGATCGATAGCGGCGCCCTGAAGATTCAATTGGAAAAGGGCAGGCCCGCCCAATTGATCGCCGCCTGGAGCGAATCTTTTTCCTTTTTGGCCAAGCAAAAACAGATCGAACTGACCTTTGACATCACCGATAAGGAAACCCAGGTCTGGTTCGACCGGGATGCCCTGGAGAAGGTAACGGTGAACCTCCTCGGCAATGCCATCAAATATACGCCGGAGAACGGTAAAATAGGGGTAGCGGCAACCATCGTAAATGACCAGCTCATCTTTACGGTAGCCAACACCGGTGAAGGGCTCAGCAAACAACAATTGCGCACCATTTTTGATCGTTTCTACCAGACCAATGGCCAAAACGATGGGGCGGGGATCGGCCTTTCCCTGGTGAAGGAATTGGTGGCCCTGCACCAAGGAAACATCGAGGTCGACAGTACGCCCGATCGGTGGACGCGTTTTAAGGTTAGCCTGTGCGTTGACAGGGCCAAGTTCAAAGATGCCCTATTGAAGGCCCCTTCAGCCGATAAGGAAGTAGCGGTCCCCGTCGCCTTCGCGACAAATGGGGAAATGGCAGACGGGGAGCTGGAAGAAACCGGCCTGCCAATTTTGTTGGTGGTGGAAGACAACCCCGATATCCGGGCGTTGCTTTTCGACACCTTTAAAACCACCTACAAGGTCATTACCGCCAACAATGGGGAAGAAGGCATTGCCTTGGCCTTGGAACAGGTGCCCGATCTGATCGTATCGGATGTGATGATGCCGGTAAAAGACGGCATTGAACTGACGCACACCTTGAAGGAAGACGAACGCAGCAGCCACATCCCCATCATCCTGTTGACCGCAAAGGCGGGAGATGCCAATGAACTCACCGGAATCAATGTGGGTGCCGACGATTATATCACCAAGCCCTTCAACCAAAAACTGCTGCTGTCAAAAGTGGCGAGCCTTATCGCCCTGCGTAAAAAACTGCAATCGCGCTACCGCCAGGAAGTGATCCTCAGACCCAAAGACATCGCCATTACCCCGGTGGATGAACGCTTTCTGGAAAAGGTTCAGGCCGTGTTGGACGAAAAACTGGTCGATGGCAACTTCAGTACCGAGGCCTTCAGCAAGGCGGTACATATGAGCCGCATGCAGCTCCACAGAAAACTGAAGGCCCTGACCGGACTCTCGGCCTCCGAATTCGTGCGGTCGCAACGTTTGAAACTGGCGACCCAACTTTTAAGGCAGTCGAACGGCAACATTTCGGAGGTGGGGTATAGCGTGGGCTTCAACGACCCCGCCTATTTCGCCAAATGCTTCCGGGAAACCTACCAATGTACCCCCACGGAGTACGCAAAACGAACATAACCGTTGATAAAGTCCCAGCAAACACGGGGCCCCGCGGGCATGTTACATAGTTCATAGCTTCTGTTACATAAGTCATGATCCTTTTTGGGGCTTGGCAGTACTTTCAAGCTTGAATGAAGTCGCATCCCCTAAGGCTTTTATCCCATCGCCGATGAACAATAAACAAGATGGCCTCGAAGGCACGCTTGAGGATTTTCCCGAAAACCAGATTTTCCTGAACATCAACTATTTGGAAGACGGGCAGTATCGGTTGAACATCATGCACAGGAACAAGATCATCAAGCAGACCACCTTTAAAAAGAAGCCATGATGTCAACCTTTTACGGGACAACACCATTTTAGATCAAAGACCAGTAACAACATAAAAAACAAGCAAGATGAAAACACGCAAAACCCTTTTATTGATGGGCTGTTTGGGCAGCATGGCCCTGGTACAGGCCCAGACCGAACCGAAAGCGAGTGCCGAGAACACCAACAACTTCCTCGACATCCAGGCGGCCGGGATCGGCGATATCTTTAGCGAGGAAATGACCGGCCGGAACGGCGAGATCAACAATTATCTAGATCTGGTGAACAAAAGCGATATGCCTGAGGCCGACAAGCAAAATTTACGGGACGTCTATAGAAAGTATTCCCAAGCCTTGGATGCCCAGGGCAAGGACTCCTTGCAGACGGCCCTTTCAAAACAACTCTTGACCGCCAAAAAAGACACCATTGAATAGGCAATCATCATTCAAAACACTTTTGCCAAAAACACGGTTATGATAAAAACAATAGGTATTGCATTGATCTTCGGGATCCTGATCTCCTGTGGGGAGACCACGGAACAAAAGAAAGACCAAAATACAGATCCAGGGAAGGCCCCGACCACGGCCGCCGACAAACCGTTGCCCAGTGCAGATTACAGCTCCCTTTTCCTCAATTATGAATGTGATCTGACCGCTGCCGAAGTGGCCCAGATTTTCAATATCCCGGAAGCCGATGTGGTTCCTATTGAAACCAAAATGCCCAACAGATGTGATTTTGAAATCAAGGGATTTGGCAAAAATGCCAGGGGCGGGACGGCAATGATGTTGGGTGCTACCCCAATTAGCAAAGCAGATGGCAAAAAGGAGATCCAAAGTGCTTTAAAGGACAAAGAGAACAACGAAAACATCTTCGGAATGGACATAGAACTCAGTGAGACGGGCGATTGCTATATCAGGATCATGCCGCACGTAGGCCGCGTGATTATTTATAATGAAAATTATGAGGGAGCGTTTTATTTTGCCTATTCACCAGCAGGCATTTATAAGAGAACCGAAGAAGAACACGCCGCATTGGGAGCGAAAACCATCGCACTGGCCAATTATTTGTTGAAAAAACATAAAAAATAACACCATGAAAGCCAAAAAAGTACTCCTTTTCGTTTCAATAATCATATGCTCGGTTTATGAAATGTACGCGCAACCCGGAGAAGAATCCGATAAAAAGTACAACATCCATGAAATTAAACTTTATGAAAGGGAGGATGGCAGCAAAGCGGGCGCCATGGCATGGTTTACAGCTTCACCAGATAGTATTCAGAAATTTGTGATCCGTAATTTAAATATCATGGAACCTGTACAGGTGCTTTTGCAGACCTTGTCTCCGAACGATGAGGTAACTATGCAATTTATCAAGGAAAAATGGAGCGAACCGGAATCGAGTATTTCTGCAAAAGGTAAAACTATTGGCAAGAAGATCTTCAGGACCCATAAAACAGCGGCCATGGGCATCAAAGCGAAGAAAGCTGGAATTCCCTATGTGATTTTGATCCAAGTCGGCAAAAAATTGCCCGTTAATAGTACACCGCTCATCAAAATAACCAATGACAAAAACGAGTACGAAGCATACCTCAAAAACAAAGGGAAAACCAAAGTAAACACAACCGATACCGAGGCAGCCGTGATCCCTGTGGCCAATACCAAATCTGGCGGTGGGAATGGCCCCAACAATTCTTCCCTATTGTATATCATTATTGGCCTCTTGGCCTTAATGGTGGCGCTTTTGGGTTATTTTGTTTTTGTTCGGAAAGACAATAAGAAGGTCTTAATGGTAACTATTCTTTTAGGTTTAGGTCTAAATCCATGTTGGAGCCAAACGGGAGGGCCAATACCGTTAAATGTTGAAAATACCGGAGATGGCTCAAGTTATACGGATGCAGGTATCACTGGAATGGTTAATCAGGGTTTAATAGTCGATTTATATAAAAGGCTTTCTGAACAAGCCGCTAAATTAGCAGATCTAGATGATAGCTATGATTATTTAAATGAACAATTAAACAGAATTGATGAGTCAGTAGTTGAAGGTCTTGCAGAACTAAGTGAAACAGATTCATATTTGGACGAAGCTTACTATGAATTAAAGAACGAATTTGAAGCTTTTAAAAATAATTTTGCCGACAACATGCCTGGGGAAGACACTGAAGGTGGTACCCGAACCATACCACCCGGTGGCAGCGAAATGAATCTTAATCAGATCCGGGCCAAAATAAGAGAATTGGAGGCACAGGTAGCGTTTCTATCCGATAGGGACAGAAATTATGCCCCGGAAGATAATCGAGAAAACATTTTGATCTATTGCGAAGATGTTAGAGACTGCGCAATGTGCTTGGGGGAAATGGCTGGGGGTGTTATAGATGCAGAAGAACAATTAAGAGAGTTGAATAGAATTATTAAATACTCAGAATGGATAACGGAAACGGGCATTGCATCGGGGAATGCACTGGCAAATTCTGCCCCTGGCATGGGCTTAGGTTGGCAAAAGCAATTGGTAAGAATTCAAAAAAGCAGGAAGTCATTGTGGGAGCAATACCATAATAAATACGAGGAATTGGTCACAAAATTGGACAAAGCAATTGATGATCTTAAAGGTTGTAATAGAGATTATAATGATGAAGGACCTTCGTACTTGTCCATTGATGCGTTAAAAGAAAGTGCCCTTAGAAATAATCCCCAAATAGCAACTCCATTATTTTAATTTTTAAAATCAAATTGAGAGTATTTAAGGTTATATTTCATATAAATTGAAGTTGAATATTTACCTTAAGAATAAGAAGGTTATGAAACAAACAATCACCCTACTCTGCTGTTTAGCTTGCATTCTTTATGCATGCAAAAACGAACCCAAGGAGGAACAACAAAACACCGAATCCAAAACTACCGTAGAAAATACCGATGGAGTGGTAGATGAGGCTGAACCTGAAATCGACATGGGCGACATTATGAATGTTATGGGAGGGCTATTAAACCCGAGCACTGCCCAAGATTCTACCAGCAAAAGCTTGTTCACCCCAAGCGGGGCGCTCAATATAGCCTACCTAAAAAGTGAGGAGGGCAAGTCGCTTCGCAAGACTTTTGCCGAGATCGCGGGGGTCTCCGAGGAGGAAGTAGACCTTTCGTTGAACATAATGCCCGATGACAATATTGTAAGTGTAAAACATGCAGAAGAAATAGAAAAAGACCTCAACAACCCCGAGGTGGAAGCCTATATAAAAAGCGGGAAGGCTTCCAACAATTTTTTGGATTTGATCAAAGAAAGTAAGGAGAAGGCGATGGTGCGCACGGCAAGTTTTAAAAAAAGGGCCCAACAAGCGAAAGAACAGTTTTATAAGGACAACCCGTCCTGGTTCGCTTTGGATGAAACGACCGAAGACACCTTCATCGATTCACGAAAAGAAATGGTTTATTTGCCCTTGGGAAACTTGTCCTTTGCAGATTCGGTAGTGTCCTTTCAACCCGGGCGGCCTACCGGGCGCACTCCCGAAAAAGGACTTGGCCCGGCACAGGGCAACGCCAATGCCTTTACCGATTGTGCCGTCTTGGGCATTGAAGGTGTCATGACGCTGTTTTTCAAGGACAATGCCATCCTGGATGTTAATGGGCCCGATATTTATGTCTTTGAAATAGGGGAGATCGAACCTACCAATCTGGAACTATCGAAAAACGGACAAGAATGGATCAATGTGGGTAAAATTGATGGCGGTACCGCCTTTGTCGACATTAAGGAGTATGTGAAACCGGGTGAAACTTTTAACTATGTGCGATTTACGGATTTGAATACCCAAAGCGGACAACCGGGAGCTGATATAGATGCCGTCGCCGCCATTGGGGGCGCACTGCGCATGAACCTGGACAGTGCCGTGCTTTTCGAAACCGGCAAACATGAACTTAAAGAAGCCGGCAAAGTGGCCATAAAGGCCCTTGCCGAACAGATGAAAAATTTGCAGAAGGGGACCATTACCGTGGAGGGCCATACAGACGATGTGGGCAGTGATACCACCAACAAGACCCTTTCTCAAAAGCGGGCCGCCAGTGTGGCTGCCGAGCTAAAAAAAGCGATCAACAAACCCGTTTTTAAATGGAAGGAAATGGGCTATGGGGAAACGAATCCCATTGTGAGCAACGATACCGATGAAAACCGGGCCAAAAACAGACGGGTAGAGATCTTGGTGACGCCCTATTGATCGGGGTTCGACTTATTTTTCCGCTTTTTCTTTGGTAATCTGTGCCCCGAAGCGCTCCGCAAAATGCTTCAATAATTTTTGCTTCACCTCGCCCATGGGCACTTCTTGGAGTCCCAGTTCCACGTTCAGGGAAGTCACCGCCTTGTCCTTGATGCCGCAGGGGATCATCAGATCGAAATAGCCCAGATCCACGTTCACGTTCAGCGCAAAGCCGTGCATGGTCACCCAGCGGCTGGCCCTCACGCCCATGGCGCAGATCTTTCGGGCAAAAGGGGTGCCCACATCGATCCAGACCCCGGTCTCCCCTTCCGAACGCTCCCCCTTGAGGCCGTATTCGGCCAGGGTAAGGATCACCATCTCTTCCAGAAAGCGCAGGTATTGGTGGATGTCGGTAAAGAAATTGTCGAGGTCCAAAATGGGATAGCCCACGATCTGCCCCGGGCCGTGGTAGGTGATGTCGCCGCCCCTGTTGATCTTATGGAATGTTGCCCCTTTGGCCTCGAGCTGTGCCTCATCGACCAAAAGGTTCGATCGGTCACCGCTCTTGCCCAGGGTATACACATGTGGATGTTCCACGAAAAGGAAATGGTTGGGCGTCCGCAAGCTTAAGCCCTCCCGCCGGTTCCTGATCTTCAGGTCAACGGTCTGCTGGAAGAGCAGTTCCTGGTAGTCCCAGGTTTCCTTATAGTCCTTTAAACCCAGATCCTGTACTGCTACTGTTTTGTTTCTTGTCACCCTGCAAAAATAAACATATCGGGATGGAAATGATCGGTTTTCCCTACCCCATCCCTAAAGGGAGGGAAAATTGTAATCTATTTCATTATTTTCAGACCAGCTAACCTTCAAGCCTTAACTTTCGATAACGCTTGTTCGCCCAAAATCAGATTCAAGATGCGATTAATGCTGTTGGCCGCCCAGCGCTAATGCAAGTTTCGCCGAAAGGTAGAAAAAACCGCACCCTTTAGGGTCGGGGAATGGTTTTTTCGGTCATGGTCGACACTGCTATTTCCCTACCCCATCCCTAAAGGGAGGGAAAATTGTAATCTATTTCATTATTTTCAGACCTGCTTACCTTCAAGCCTGATCTTTCGATAATGCTTGTTCGCCCAATATCAGATTCAAGATGGGATTGATGCTGTTGGCCGCCCAACGCTAATGCAAGTTTGGCCGAAAGGTAGAAAAAACCGCACCCTTTAGGGTCGGGGAATGGTTTTTTCGGTCGTGGTCGACACTGCTATTTCCTTACCCCAACCCTAAAGGGAGGGAAAATTGTAGTCTGTTTCAATATTTTCAGACCTGATTACTTTCAAGCCTTATCTTGCGATACAATAGGTTCGCCCAATATCAGATTCAAGATGGGATAGATGCTGTTGACCGTCCAGCGGTATTGCAAGTTTGGCCGAAAGGTGGAAAAAAACGCACCCTTTAGGGTCGGGGAATGGTTTTTTCGGTCATGGTCGACACTGCTATTTCC
>JBATHI010000008.1:0-7810 GCA_049666645.1 Flavobacteriaceae bacterium
TATAAAAACGTGAAACGGTTTGGCGAAGCCGTCGTGCTAAGGGATGACCTATTGGTCGTCCGGTTCGACTCTCAGATCTATTTTGGCAATTCGGACTTTTTCAAAAAGGAATTGATGAAACATGTCAGGAGCAAAGGTGCCGATCTTAAGGCGGTGATCCTCAATGCGGAACCTATCAATTATATCGATTCTACGGGAGCGGTCACCCTGAGGAGGGTTATTGACGAGGTTCACGGGTTGGGCGTTCAATTTTATCTTACCGGTGCGATCGGCCCCACAAGGGATATCATATACAGCAGTGGTTTGATCGACGTTTTGAAGAAGGAAAACCTTTTCGCCGAAATCAACGAAGCGGTGGCCTACTTTGACAACCCCGATGCCATTTCAGAGGTGCAGCATCATGTGGCACACCAAAATCAGGTAGGGGTAACCAAGGTTACAGAACAAAAAAAGAATTAGCCTTATTTTTGCATGGAATTTAAAAGTCAAGACAAGATGAACATTGAACAAATTTATACCGGATGCCTCGCACAAGGGGCCTACTATATTGAAAGCAAAGGGGAAGTGGCCATCATCGATCCGTTGCGCGAAGTGGAACCCTATCTGTTAAGGGCAGAAAACGACCAGGCAAAAATCAAGTATATTTTGGAGACCCATTTTCACGCCGATTTTGTAAGTGGTCACGTTACCTTGGCCAAAAAAACCGGTGCCCCGATCATTTACGGGCCGAATGCAAATCCATCGTTCGAGGCGATCATCGCCAAAGACGGGCAGGAATTCCCTTTGGGAGACTTGACCATCAAGGTATTGCATACCCCTGGCCATACCATGGAAAGCACCACCTACCTTTTAAGGGACAAGCATGGAAAGGACCTTGCCATCTTCTCCGGTGACACCCTTTTTTTAGGGGACGTGGGAAGGCCCGATTTGGCACAAAAGGCGGCCAGTATGACCCAAGAAGACCTTGCGGGCATCCTCTTCGACAGTCTTAGGAAAAAAATAATGCCCTTGGCCGATGATGTCATCGTATACCCTGCCCATGGTGCCGGCTCGGCATGCGGTAAAAATATGATGAAGGAGACCGTGGACACCCTTGGCAACCAGAAAAAAATGAACTATGCCCTTCGTGCCAATATGACCAAAGAGGAATTTATAAAGGAAGTGACCGATGGGCTCCTCCCACCGCCAAAATATTTCCCCCTCAATGTTAAAATGAATCGTGAAGGCTATGAGGACATAGGCGACGTGATGCGGCGTGGCAATATCGCCCTGGTACCCGATGCCTTTGAAGCTGCGGCCAATGAAACCGGTGCCGTGGTCCTTGATGTGCGCCACCAGAATGATTTTGTGAAAGGACATGTACCGCGTTCGATATTTATCGGCCTGGATGGCGATTTTGCCCCCTGGGTCGGAGCATTGATCGCGGATACCCAGCAACCCATCTTGTTGGTTACCCCGACAGGCAAGGAGAAAGAAGCCATTACACGGCTTTCAAGGGTAGGATTCGACGGCACCATCGGCTATTTGAAAGGAGGGTTCGAGGCCTGGAAAAAAGAAGGCAAGGATTATGATATCATTCCTTCGGTCACTGCCTCCAAAGCCAAGGAAAAATTGGACAAAACCCATTCTCCCGTATTCGATGTTCGGAAGGAAAGTGAATTCCTCTCGGAACATTTGGTGGACGCACACAATACGCCACTCGATTTTCTGAACCGGCACTTGGCCGAATTTCCGAAGAAAGATGATTTTTATGTGCATTGTGCCGGCGGCTACCGTTCCGTTATAGCGGCATCCATCCTGAAAAGCAGGGGCATACATAACCTGGTAAATATCGAAGGCGGATTCGGAGCTCTTAAGAATGCCGGGGCGCCCGTTTCAGACTACGTTTGCCCGTCAACGTTATAAACCTGACGATTATCATATTTGATATCCTGGATCCACAATACTTTTGACCTAGACAATGAACAAGGCCATCAAGTTTGTACTGATCTGTATCCTATGTCTGGGTTTGATTACCGGAGTGGTGCTCTTGTTTCAATTTTTAACCAATAAATCATGATTTTATGAAAACAAATATGGGAGGTATCGATAGGGTAATACGCTTTTTGGTTGCACTTGTGATTGCGCTTTTGGTATATTTTGATATGGTATCGGACACCTTGGCCTACATTTTATTGGCCGTGGCGGGCATCTTCGTATTGACCAGTCTGGTAGGTTTTTGTCCCTTGTACGCCGTATTCGGCATGAATACCTGTGGCACCAAACGCCACGAATGATCTAATTATTTGGTGATATTCAATTTTGTGCTTCAGACCAACCTATGGGAATTTTTCCATGCTCCGGCCCGTTTCAACAGAATCTTGATGCCCTTGATGCGAACAGCTGCGGACAAATATCATGTTTTGAAGAACGCCACAAGATTATTTTTGGTGTTTCCAATCCAATAATCCTTTAAAAAATGGTAAAAGCAGTACTTCCACTCGTCAACTGGGGGAATGGGATGATCATGATCGGTGTTTTTGCGGTCGTGGTAATCGTTTTGGTGGTTGTCCTGATCAACTTGATGAACAGCGGGAAAGAAAATTAATATCGACCCTGCATCGATCAAAGCAAGCCAACACTTGCCCCAATCGACCTTTGTTCTCTTCATACAATGCAAATTATTGCGATTGCCTTAATTTTTCATTTTCTAATTTCCGAAATTTACAATTGTTGATTATTCTTAAAAATATTTTGGATCAATACTCCATATTAGCTTAACTTTATCTTTAATTCCCAAAAGGCACAATGATCAAAGATTTTATCAGGAGAGTTGGGGCAATGAACGTTGTGATGCTCTTAGTGGTTATTTCCATTATAATCGTTTCGGAATATATGTTCCTTTCCGGAAAAAAACTGGACGCCATTTTTATAGCATTTTGGGCCCCCACCATTCTGGGATTTATGAATTATTTTAAGAAATAAAACACCTTGGATTTCATTTTACTTTACTCCATTATCGTGGCCATTATATTTATGGTGTGGATGCTTTTTGTCATTCGGATGTACAGAAAAATGAACGATTGAGCCTTAGTTGTCCAAGTTTTCTGAAAACACCCATGTTTTGGTCGATTTTTTGTTCAGATAGGCATTGATGATCCTTTGAGAATCCATGGAACTTCTTTGCGGATTCAAAAAAGCCTCCAGATCCGCTTCGCTTTTGACCTCCAACTGTTTATCCAAAAAGCCGTACCCGCGATAACGGCCGTCTTTGATCAATATAAAGGCCTCCTCGGAAAGTGTCCGGCCCTGTTCCTTGATCACTAAATTTTGATTTTTTCGCGAGAGGGCCTCAAGTGCCTCGGCAACCCTCCCATTGTAGTGCGCCGCCGATTCCTTGCCGCGGCAAACGCCCCTGCATCGATCGATACGGTAATGGGAACAACTTGCAATATTTTCCTGCAGGTGGCAATACTTGGGACAAAGTTCAAACTGTTTGCAGACCTCCTCCAAATAGGTACGGCAATCGGTCGGATTATTGAACAGGGCAATCGGCCTTGATATCATCTTTACTTTGTTGTAGGCCAAATGCATGATGCCGTTTCTGTCTTCGTAGGTAAAGATGCCATATGGCTGTGTGCTGCTTTTTTGGGCGCTATTGTATTGTGGAAAGTGATGTTTGATGGCAGCGGATTCCATCAAGAGGGCCAAGAGTTCGCTTCCGGAAAGTTCATAATCGATATCGGCGGTTTCACGGCACAAACGAACCTCTTTCGAGGTTTTGTCATAAAAATGGCCTAAGATCCTTTTCTTGATATTGATGGCCTTCCCGATATAGATAATCTTCCCATCGCGATTCTTAAAATAGTAGACCCCGGGTTGGGTAGGCAGTTTTTCGAAGGTTTCCCGTGGCAGTGCCGGAGGCAAGGTGGCCTCCTGGGAACGCGCATTCAAAAACGATTTGAAAACGGGAGCTGCCCCTTCAATATCCATGAGCATCCTGAACAGCAGTAGGGTCGCATGGGCATCTCCGCGTGCCCTGTGCCTATCGGTCAATGGAATTCCCAATACAGAACACAGTTTTCCGAGGCTGTAGGAACGGTATCCCGGCAACAATTTTCGTGACAAACGCACCGTACAGAGTTTTTTTCGATTAAAATCACAACCGATTTCCTTCAATTCGTTCTTGATCACATAATAGTCGAAATTCACGCTGTGCGCCACAAAAACAGTATCGGCGGTAATGTCTAAAATCTTGGGGGCAATCTGATGGATTTTGGGCGCCCCTTTCACCATATCATTATCGATACCGGTCAATCCTGTTATGAAATAAGGAATCTCACATTCCGGATCCACCAAGGAGGTAAATTCCTCGACAATGTCGATGCCATTGAACTTAAAAATAGAAATTTCGGTGATCTTGTTTCCTTTGATCCCGTTACCGGTAGTTTCTATATCGATGATGGTATACATGCAAAAATTCAATCAGACCGTTTCAACCCAAGCAAAATGTTATAGCACCAAAGTACCGACAGCGCCGGCCGACAAAGGCAGGACGAAGGAACGCTTGCCGATGACTACTTTGATGGTTTCGTCCTTCCCGCCATTGTTCTGTATGGCCACGACCACTTTGCCTTTGGGGGTTAGAAAGGCCACGTTCGGAAACTGGTCCACCGCTGTGGAAGCGATTCGCAAAGAACCGGGAGGTACAAATTTAGAAAATTGTGCGACGATATAATAAGCAGGATTCCGGGTCACCTGTTCTCCCTTTATGGTCAATGCCCCTAAACAACGGTCACATCCCCCGCGGTCGGTGTGCGGTTCCTGGTTTTCATCGGCCGCCAAATTCCATTGTAAAACGGTCTTGCTCCAATTTCTTGGGGCCCCTATCATCAGCTGCTCGATGTGCCAGCTGAAATCGTTGGCAAAATCTCCCGGGGCTCCGATCCATTGTTCCGTAAAATAGATGTTCTTCGACGGATGGGCATCATGTACCTGGCTCAAAGCCCCTATAGTGCCCCCGTAAAGATGAAATGCGGAACCATCGATAAATGGTTCGGCCTGGGGATCGTCCATGATGGAGATGGGATAATCGGGTCGGTCGGCATTGTGATCATAGATCACGATCTTGGTATTAATGCCCATTGCCTTAAATTTTGGACCCAAATGGTTTTTGATAAAATCGGCCTGGGCATCGGCCAACATCAACATACTCGGATTGTTGCCCGGGTGCAGTGGTTCGTTCTGTATGGTCAGTGCATCTATGGCAATGCCTTCGCCTGCCATGGCCTCGACATAATTCGCCAAGTAATTGGCATAGACCCCATAATATTCCTCTTTTAGACTGCCGCCCCGGGTATCCTCATTGTCCTTCATCCAAGCGGGTGGCGACCATGGTGAACCCATCAATTTGATGTTCGGGGAAATCTTCAAGATTTCCTTCAAGGTAGGAATGAGATAAAGGGTATCATATCCCAATGAAAAATGAACGAGCCCAAGATCGGTTGCTCCTTTTGGCATATCGTCGTATGACCAGGTCTTTTCGTCAAGATCGGAAGCACCTACGCTCAATCGCAGATAACTTACCGATATTGTATTGGGCCCGTTGCCAAAGAGTTCCTCCAACAATTCGGCCCTACGCGCAGTCGACATTCCTTGAAGCAACATGGCACTTCCCCCGGTAAGCGTATACCCAAAACCATCCATTTCTTGATAGGTGGTTGAGGAATCCAATCGGATATTGACCGTTGGCTCGGCATTGGGGTCCATACCCACGGAATGTGGTTGCATCAACTGTTTTTGGTCCAAAGTGGTGACATACCAATTTGCAGGCGCCACCGAATCACCTTGTTTCTTCTCTTGATGCCCGCAGCCGAGGAAGGCCATCAATATCGTTAGTGGGATCAGATATCGATCATAGGGATGGCCTTTTCGTAATTTTTTCATTCAAGCTTGTGTTTTCAGGCGCCCCTAAAGATAAGGAGAAGTAAGTCTTTTGGCCCAAACTGAATCATTTAATGATAGGATTGCTTAATTTTAGGGTATGCAACCATTTTTAACCTGGACCCTTGATCGTTTTCGATGGGTCAAATGAAAAGCCAAAAATAGTGAAGAAAATATTGATGCTGTTCTGGCTCCTGTCGACACTTTCTTCCTGTGAATCGGATACCCTCCCTGAAGCACCGCCGAATATTGTATTGTTCATGGTCGATGACATGGGATGGCAAGATACCTCCGTTCCCTTTTGGACCAGGCGTACCCCTTTCAACGATCGTTATCGCACCCCGAACATGGAACGGTTGGCAGCGGAGGGAATGAAATTTACCCAAGCCTATGCCACCCCGGTCTGCTCCCCGACCAGGATAAGCTTGATGACCGGGATGAACGCTGCCCGGCACAGGGTCACCAATTGGACCTTGATCAAAGACAGCATACAGCCCATGGAAAGGGACCATCCCGATTTGCAGTTCCCTTTTTGGAATGTCAATGGCATGAGCCCGGTGGCAGGTGATTCCCTTGCCGTATTTGCCATGCCTTTGCCACAAGTGCTACACGATGCGGGCTACTATACCGTACATTCCGGCAAAGCCCATTTGGGGGCCATCGACACCCCTGGCGAAAATCCGGGGAACCTGGGTTTTGACGTGAATATCGCAGGGCACGCCGCAGGTGCCCCGGCCAGTTATTTAGGCATGGATAATTTCGGGAACGGATCTGAAGCAAAAGAAATTTGGGCCGTACCCGGACTCGAACAATATCACGGCAAGGATGTTTTCTTGACGGAGGCCATCACCCAAGAGGCCCTGAAGGCCATCGATTCGGCGGTGGTCAAAAAACAGCCCTTTTTTCTATACCTATCGCATTATGCGGTACACACCCCCATCATGGGCGATGAAAGATATCTTGCCTACTATTTGGAAAAAGGCCTGGACTCGACTGAAGCCCGATATGCTTCGATGGTGGAGGGTATGGACAAAAGCTTGGGCGATATTTTGAATTATCTTGACGAAAAAGGCATTGCCGAAAACACGATCGTGCTCTTCATGTCCGACAATGGGGGTTTAAGTGCCCATGCACGCGGGGGGGAACCCAACACCCACAACAAACCCCTCGCGAGCGGCAAGGGATCGATGTACGAAGGAGGAATCCGGGAACCGATGATCGTAAGATGGCCGGGGAAGACCGCTCCGAATTCAATTTCGGAAGAACAGATCATTATTGAGGATTTTTATCCTACCCTGCTCGAGCTGGCGGAGGTAGATAGCCTGAATACGGTGCAAAAAGTGGATGGCCGGAGCTTTGTGCCGATATTGAAAGGAGAAAAGGAACATCTCGGACTACGTCCCTTAATTTGGCACTATCCCAACGAATGGGGACCCAAGGGCCCCGGAATCGGGGCTTCGAGTACGATCCGCAAAGGCAGCTGGAAATTGATTTATTTTCATGCCGACCGTCACATGGAATTGTACAACATCACCGAAGACATAGGGGAAACCAACGATCTCCTAGAATCCAAAATGGATATGGCAAAAGAGCTGGCCGGAGCATTATCCGATTATCTTGAAAGTGTAAATGCCCAAATGCCCATCGACAGAAAAACAGGGAAAATGGTCGAATATCCCATAGCATTATTCAAGAATGAACAGAATTAAAAGATATGGCATCCTCTTCTGGATCGTTGTTCTAAGTTGCTGTAGTAAGGTAAAGCAACCCAAACCGGTCGGGCCCATCCCATCCGATCGACAATTGGCATGGCACGACATGGAATTCTATGCCTTCGTGCATTTCAATATGAACACCTTCACCAACATGGAATGGGGTACGGGGGGCG
>JBATHI010000009.1:0-10381 GCA_049666645.1 Flavobacteriaceae bacterium
CCATTAAAACGGTCGGAAAATAGGAACCCTGTCCTAGGATTGTGCCGCAATGCCATCAAGGCGGTCCCCTACCGTGTTTTTTGATTTTATTTTAGGGTGTATATTCGATTATTCACTACATTTCGCAGGGTTTTTCAAAATACCCCGACCCAATTAAATGGCACAAACTTCTGAATCCTGGGGTTCTCGTGTAGGCCTCATCCTAGCCATGGCGGGCAATGCCGTCGGCCTCGGAAATTTCCTTCGCTTTCCTGTCCAAGCAGTTCAAAATGGTGGAGGCGCCTTTATTATACCCTATTTGGTCTGTTTTCTTTTAATGGGCATTCCCTTGCTGTTTGTCGAATGGTCTTCCGGCAGGTATGGAGGAAGGTTTGGTAACCATAGTACCCCCTATATTTTCGATTCCATGGTGAAGGGAAGGGTGCTCAAATATATAGGGGTCTTTGGAATATTTACCAATGTGGCCATCGTGGCCTACTATGCTTATATCGAATCATGGACCATTTCCTATGTATACCATTCGTTGAGGGGTACTTTCAGCGATATGACCCAGGGCGAGGTTGCGGGCTTTTTCAATGCCTATGTTGATGTCGCCCACAGTACTACAGGTATCCCATATGAAGCGGTAATCTTTTATATCCTCTGTTTGGCCTTGAACACCTTTATTCTTTCCAAAGGTTTGAAAGGGGTCGAGAAGGTGGCAAAAATAGGGATGCCCCTTTTGATACTGTTCGGCGTTTTTCTTGCATTGAGGGCCTATACCCTGGGCACCAGTGGCGCATCCGATCTTTTCCCGAATGCCAATGCCTGGGAAGGGTTCAATTTTTTATGGACGCCCCAATACGATTCGTTGTTGAGCCCAAAAGTATGGCTGGCGGCTGCAGGACAGATCTTTTTCACGCTTTCTGTGGGCATGGGCACCATTCATTGCTATGCATCCTATGTGAAAAGTAAGGATGATATCGCCTTGAACGCCGTATCTGCCGGGTTCATGAACGAATTTGTAGAGGTGGTATTGGGAAGTGCCATCGTCATCCCGATCGCTACCGGATATTTGGGCTTGGATTGGGTCTTGAACAATGCCGGCTTCGGAATGGCCTTCCAGACCATGCCCTATTTGTTTCAGCAATGGGGCCCTATTTTGGCCGCTGTCGCAGGGGTGATGTGGTTCGGGTTGCTGTTCTTTGCTGGAATTACCAGTTCCCTGGCCATGGGCACCCCATGGATGGGCTTTATGGCCGATGAGTTTGGTTGGAACAAAAATAAAGGCGCTTGGTCATTTGGCGGATTGGCCTTGCTCATAGGATTGCCAACGGTTTTCTTTTATCAGCAGGGCGTCTTCGATGACTATGATTATTGGGCCGGGACGGTGAGTTTGGTGGTTTTTGCTTTCTTCGAGATATTCCTTTTCGCATGGATTTTCGGAATGGACAAAGGATGGGCCGAAATCAATAGGGGAGCGGATATCCGGATCCCAAGATTCTATAGGTTTGTCATCAAATACGTAACACCCTTGTTGTTGGGCTGGGTCTTTGTGGCCAGTATTCCCAATATGAAGGATAATATTCTGCACAAGGATACCTATAACGATACGGCCTTCGCCAAGCGTTTTTATTTGGAGAAGTTCAATAACGAACCCAAGACGGTAGGCATTGTGGAAGCGGTGGAAGATCAATATGTGAAACTGTCCTTTGAGAACACCAGAAAACGGTACGACAAGGACAAAGGGGAATCTTATCAAGAAGTCTTCACCGACTACAAAGAATACCGGTTTGAAGGCGACCAGCACACTTCCGTGCAATTGGGCGCAGTCTTGAAACCGGGGGACGCCATTGCCGTAGGTGAATTCACCAACAAGGTTTTTTATAAGAATATCGGAAGGATACTGTTGAGTGCCACCTTCCTGTTTATTTGTTTATTGGTATATTTAGCCTATCAGAAACGCAAAAAAGAAGGGAGGGTCACCATATGAACACCACCGCATTGATCACCATGATATTGGCACAAGGGACGGTAACCTTAATCGCCATCTATTTTTTTTATAAAGTGTTGACCACCCCTCCCAAAAAGGAACCCGATTCCTATTCCGGTAACGATGACGAAGTCATAAGGCAAAACACTTGATTTTTTGAAAGGTAGAAAGAAAATAAATCTCTTTGCCTTCACCAAACAAGAACGGAGCGGGGTCTTCTACTTGTTCCTCATTGTTGTTCTCCTTCAATTGGGCTATTGGTTATTGATGGGGCTGCCTGCCCAAGGTGAAAAACAGAACTTCGAACTGGACAAAGAGACCCAGGCCCAGATCGATTCCCTCAAAGCGCATATTACGGAACGGGATTCCGTTAAGATATACCCTTTCAATCCAAATTATATCACCGATTATAGCGGTTATGTCCTGGGGTTGACGGTCGCGGAATTGGATCGTTTATCGGCCTATCGTTCGGAAGGAAAATTTATCAATTCCGCGGTTGAATTCCAGCAGGTCACCCTAATTTCAGACTCGCTTTTAATGGCCTTGACCCCGTACTTTAAATTTCCGGACTGGGTGGGAAGCAGTGCGATAAAAATCGGTATGGAAGCGGACAAGGGGCTTCATTCGGGGCAAGAAGATGCCCTCCCTGCCAAAAATAATTTCACACCATCACCCCCCAAATCTGATTTGAATTTGGCGACAAGAGAAGAACTAATGGCAATCTCGGGTATTGGAGAGGTGCTTTCCGCCAGGATCATCAAGTTCCGAGATCGGTTGGGCGGTTTTTTGGTTGTCGACCAATTGTACGATGTGTACGGTTTGGAACCGGAAGTGGTCGCGAAGGCCTTGGAACGCTTTGAAGTCGTTTCCTTGCCCGAAGTGGAAAAAATCAACCTCAATGAGGCCTCCGCCGAAGAATTGAGCCGATTGATTTATATTTCTCCCCAACTTGCAAGGCAGATCATAGCCTATCGACAGCGCAACGGAAGTATCGATTCCTTTGACGAATTAAGTGCGATAGAAGACTTCCCCATCGAGAAAATTGAGAGAATTAGACTATATTTGTCGTTATAAAAAATTGCTAAGAAATGGTTACCGAATCAATATCAACTATGGATTTCGACTACTCCGAAACCCAGCAATTGGTCGCTGCATCGGCGCGTGAGTTTGCCGAACAGTACATTCGACCACACGTGATGGAGTGGGACGAGAAACAGTACCTGCCGATCGACGTTCTGAAAAAGGCGGGAGAATTGGGCTTTATGGGCGTCTTGGTGCCCGAACAATACGGAGGATCCGGATTGGGCTATCATGAATACATTGCCATCATTGAAGAAATTTCTAAGGTAGACCCATCGATAGGTCTTTCCATTGCGGCACACAATTCGCTATGTACCAACCACATCCTGTCATTTGGGAACGAATCGCAAAAGCAAAAGTGGATTCCCAAATTGGCTACCGCCGAATGGATCGGTGCCTGGGGCTTGACCGAGCACAACACGGGTTCAGATGCCGGGGCGATGTCGACCACAGCGGTAAAGGAGGGAAACGCATGGATCCTTAACGGTGCAAAAAATTTTATCACCCATGGAAAAAGTGGTGATATCGCCGTTGTTATAGCCAGAACCGGTGAAAAAGGCGATAGCCATGGTATGACCGCCTTCGTGGTGGAAAGGGGTGCCCCGGGGTTTACGAGCGGAAAAAAGGAAAATAAACTGGGCATGCGCGCCAGTGAAACGGCCGAACTGGTCTTCGATAATTGCAAAATTCCAGATGCGAATCGCTTGGGCGAGATCGGGGATGGCTTTATCCAATCGATGAAAATACTCGATGGTGGCCGGATTTCTATAGGTGCGCTTTCCCTGGGAATCGCAAAAGGGGCCTATGAAGCGGCGCTGAAATATTCCAAGGAGCGGATACAATTCGGAAAACCGATCAGTCAATTTCAGGGCATTTCCTTCAAGCTTGCCGATATGGCCACTGAAATTGAGGCGGCGGAATTGTTGGTACATAAGGCAGGCTTCCTAAAAAATGCGGGCCGCCCCATGACCAAATCAGGTGCCATGGGAAAAATGTATGCCTCCGAGGTATGTGTCCGGGTGGCCAATGAAGCAGTACAGATACACGGTGGTTACGGCTATACCAAGGATTTTCCCGTCGAAAAATTTTATCGCGATTCCAAACTGTGTACCATTGGGGAAGGCACCACGGAAATACAAAAGGTGGTCATTTCAAAAAATATTTTAAAATAAGTTCGGCCATTTTCATTAAATACATCTATATTTGCCATCCGAATCACTAAAGAAAGGAGGTTGTAGCCCATGTTGATTATACCGATTAAAGAAGGAGAAAACATAGACAGATCTTTAAAGCGTTTCAAGCGAAAGTTCGACAAGACAGGTACGATGAGGCAGCTGCGCAAAAGGCAGCAGTTCAACAAACCCTCAGTGGAACGCAGAGCCCAGATTCAAAAGGCACAGTATATCCAAGGCCTGAGAGATAGGGAAGAAATTTAATTTCTCCCGCATTTGTACAACATATTAAAAATCCCATCCCAACCGATGGGATTTTTTCTTTGAAGGGAGGTTTGCCATTCAATCTTTACTAACTTTGGGATATGGCAATGGAATCTTTTCTCAACTACCTTTCCCTGGAAAAAAATTATTCGGGCCATACGGTAAATGCCTATCAAAAAGATTTGGAGGCCTTTCTCGACTATTGCCATGAAAACTACCAGACCCGAAATATCGATTCTATCGAGTATACCGTAATCCGAAGTTGGATCGTGGGCCTGGTCGATTCTGGAATAACCAACCGTTCGATCAACCGAAAAATGGCTTCGTTAAAGGCTTATTATAAGTTTTTGCAACGTATCGGGCATATTTCGGTAAACCCATTGGCCAAGCATAAAGCGTTGAAGATCTCCAAAAGGATCGAGATTCCCTTTTCCGAACAAGAAATGGAGAACGTGAGGTTTGAACTGGCCATCGAACCGGGGTTTGAAGGGGCACGTGATGCCCTGCTGGTCGAACTGCTCTACACCACCGGCATCAGAAGGGCCGAATTGATCGACCTGCGGATGGGCGCGGTTGACCTTCAATCCATGCATATCAAGGTACTCGGCAAAAGAAACAAGGAACGGATCATGCCCCTGCTGTCTTCAACCATCGCCCTTTTCCATACCTATTTTCTGGAACGTGGCAGCTTGTCGGACATCCTCGATGAACGACATGTTTTTTTGACTAAATCGGGAAACAAATTATATGAAACCCTTGTTTATAGAGTTATAAATAGGTATTTTAGTAGGGTGTCTTCCAAGGTTAAAAAAAGTCCACATATCCTTAGGCACACCTTTGCGACCCATCTGCTCAATAAAGGTGCGGATTTGAATTCGGTGAAGGAACTTTTGGGACATTCAAGTCTGGCTTCGACCCAGGTGTATACCCATAACGGCATCGCCGAGCTCAAAAAGGTGCACGCCAAAGCCCATCCCCGGAGCAAGGGCTAGCACTGCGAACAGTAGGAAGTTTAACTTAAACAGCGTAAAATTCTATGAAAGTAAACGCACAATCGGTTAATTTCAATGCCGACGGAAAACTCATCGATTTTATCCAAACCCGATTAAACAAACTCGAATTATTCTATGACAAGGTAATCAGTTCAGACGTCTACCTAAAAGTTCAGAATACCAGTGCCAAGGAGAACAAGATCGTAGAGATCCAAGTGAACGTTCCCCGGGATAAATTTATCGTGAAAAAACAGTGCAAATCTTTTGAGGAAGCGATTGATTCGGCCTGTAATTCTTTGGAAAGAAAGCTCATAAAAAGAAAAGAAAAACTGCGACCACAGATCTAAATAAAATTTTCCGAAATTTATTTTGATTAAACAAATTATTATCTACATTTGCAGTCCGTTAGAAATAGCGGACTTTTTTATGCGCAAAAAACGGGTAAAAGGCCGATGTAGCTCAGCTGGCTAGAGCAGCTGATTTGTAATCAGCAGGTCGTGGGTTCGAGTCCCTCTATCGGCTCAAAAGTAAGGTTGTTCATTAAGAAGTAAGGGGGAGATACTCAAGCGGCCAACGAGGGCAGACTGTAAATCTGCTGACTACGTCTTCGCAGGTTCGAATCCTGCTCTCCCCACATTGACACTGCGGAGAGAAAATCACCACAAATGTGGTTTTTTGAATAGGGCAGTAATCGAATCCTGAAAACCTGATACCGACAGGGAGAGGGGGCGAACCGAATTGAAATTTTGTAAGGTAAGGATAGCGTTTAAAATCGAAGGTTTTGGATGTTATATGCGGGAGTAGCTCAGTTGGTAGAGCGTCAGCCTTCCAAGCTGAATGTCGCCGGTTCGAACCCGGTCTCCCGCTCCAGTAAACGGGAAAAAAAGCGGAAAGATGCTTTTTAACCTTTGAAGTAAAATGGTGTTTGTGGTTTTGGCGCCACTTATCAAAACCGTAAACTTTGAACTTTCGACCTAAATAAGCCGGCGTAGCTCAGGGGTAGAGCGTTTCCTTGGTAAGGAAGAGGTCATGAGTTCAAATCTCATCGTTGGCTCTAGTAAATAATTATTTGTACATACTAATATAAACATAAGATTAAAATTCATTAAAAATGGCAAAGGCAAATTTTGATCGTTCCAAACCGCACTTAAATATAGGTACCATTGGACACGTAGATCACGGTAAAACTACATTGACAGCTGCTATTACGACAGTTTTGGCTAACGCTGGATTATCTGAAGTGAGAAGTTTCGATTCAATCGACAACGCTCCTGAGGAGAAAGAAAGGGGTATTACAATCAATACCTCTCACGTTGAATATTCTACGGCCAACCGTCACTATGCGCACGTTGACTGTCCAGGTCACGCGGATTACGTGAAGAACATGGTTACCGGGGCCGCACAAATGGACGGCGCAATCCTAGTGGTTGCAGCTACTGATGGTCCGATGCCACAGACAAGGGAGCACATCCTATTGGGTCGCCAGGTTGGCATTCCAAGAATGGTCGTTTTCATGAACAAAGTTGACATGGTCGATGATGAAGAGCTATTGGAACTTGTGGAAATGGAAATCAGGGAACTGCTTTCTTTCTATGAGTATGATGGTGACAATGGACCTGTGATCGCAGGATCTGCCTTGGGCGCACTCAACGGTGAGCAAAAATGGGTAGATACCGTATTGCAGTTGATGTAAGCCGTTGATACTTGGATCGAAATGCCTGCCAGGGATATCGATAAACCCTTCTTGATGCCCGTTGAAGACGTTTTCACCATTACCGGTCGTGGAACCGTTGCTACCGGACGTATCGAAACAGGTGTTGCCAACACTGGTGACGGTGTGGATATCATTGGTATGGGTGCTGAAAAACTGACCTCTACCATCACAGGTGTTGAGATGTTCCGTAAGATTTTGGATCGCGGAGAAGCTGGTGATAACGTAGGTATTCTTTTAAGGGGTATAGAAAAATCCCAAATTAAAAGAGGTATGGTAATCTGCAAGCCAGGTTCCGTAAAACCACACGCCAAATTTGAGGCTGAGGTGTATATCCTTAAAAAAGAGGAAGGTGGTCGTCACACCCCATTCCATAACAACTATCGTCCACAGTTCTATGTGAGAACCACCGACGTAACTGGAACCATCAACTTGCCAAGTGGTGTTGAAATGGTAATGCCAGGAGATAACCTTACCATTACCGTTGACCTTTTGTCGCCAATCGCGTTGAGCGTAGGTCTTCGTTTTGCCATCCGTGAAGGTGGTAGGACCGTAGGGGCCGGGCAGGTGACCAAAATATTGGATTAATTCCAGAATAATTATTCTTACATCGATAAGGGTGTCCCGCCGATCAGGCGGGATACCTTTCGACGTAAATATAAATAGGTGTCGCACGATCCGGTATGTTCCGGGGCGTAGCTCACCGATGAACGGGTGTAGCTCAGTTGGTAGAGCACTGGTCTCCAAAACCAGGTGTCGGGAGTTCGAGTCTCTCCTCCCGTGCCATTTCCAGGGAAGTTGACTTTGGATTCAAAAGTGAAACGGAACGGGAAAACTAACGAGGATGCGTTTTAAGAATTTATAATAGCTATAGCGATGTTGACTTACATAAAGGAATCTTTCGAAGAGTTAAAGCACAATGTTTCGCTCCCTTCACGGGCCGAATCCTCCAATTTAATGGTGATCGTTGCCGTCTTTTCGATTCTGTTCGCTTTGGCTACATGGGGTGTCGATACGGTCTTGAGCAAATTGATTCGCCTTTATTTCAACAACCTTTTAAATTAAGCCGAACGCTATGTCAGAAGTATTGGATAAAAAATGGTACGTGGTGCGAGCGGTGAGTGGCCAGGAGAACAAGATCAAAGGCTACATCGAGAGTGAAGTGGAACGTCATGGTTTTGGGGAATATCTTGAAGAAGTGTTGGTTCCAACGGAAAAAGTGGTTCAGATACGAAACGGAAAGAAAATCAACAAGGAACGGGTTTATTTCCCGGGTTATATAATGGTCAAGGCCAACTTGGTGGGCGAAATGGTGCACATCATCCGTTCGATCACCAATGTGATCGGCTTCTTGGGGGAGACCAAGGGAGGCGATCCCGTACCCTTGAGAAAATCGGAAGTGAACAGAATGCTGGGCAAGGTCGATGAGCTGGCGGTAAATACCGATAGCGTGGCCATCCCGTTCGTATTTGGTGAAACCGTGAAAGTGATCGATGGCCCGTTCAATGGTTTTAACGGCACCGTTGAAAAGATCAATGAAGAAAAACGCAAGCTTGAGGTGATGGTCAAAATATTTGGTAGAAAGACCCCACTGGAATTGAGCTATATGCAAGTGGAAAAGGTATAAAACAAGTGTTACATATATAATGGATTGTGTTGCTTCCAATTCAAACACAATTTGAATTTAAATTAAAACAATGGCAAAAGAAATAGGTAAAGTAGTTAAACTACAAGTAAGGGGAGGTGCAGCGAATCCATCGCCACCGGTTGGACCCGCCTTAGGTGCTGCCGGCGTTAACATCATGGAATTCTGTAAGCAGTTCAATGCTAGAACGCAGGATAAACCAGGCAAGGTATTGCCCGTTGTTATCACCGTGTACAAAGACAAGTCTTTCGACTTCGTCGTAAAAACACCACCAGCGGCAGTTCAGCTTTTGGAAGCAGCTAAGATTAAAAAGGGATCTGGCGAACCAAACCGGGTTAAATTAGGCAACGTCACTTGGGATCAGATCAAGTCGATTGCCGAAGACAAGATGGTAGACCTCAATGCTTTTACGGTAGAATCCGCAATGAGCATGGTTGCCGGAACAGCAAGGTCTATGGGACTTAAAGTAGCTGGAAAAAGACCTTTTTAAAATCTTAAACGCAATTGAAATGGCAAAATTAACAAAAAAGCAAAAAGAGGCACGCGCCCAAATAGAGAAAGATAAACTCTATTCTTTGGACGAGGCTTCCGCTTTGGTAAAGAAGATAACCAATACAAAATTTGACGCTTCCGTGGATATCGCGGTTCGATTGGGCGTAGACCCGAGGAAAGCGAACCAAATGGTACGTGGGGTTGTAACACTTCCACATGGTACCGGTAAGGATGTCAAGGTTTTGGCTTTGGTAACCCCCGATAAAGAAGCAGAGGCCAAAGAGGCCGGAGCCGATTTTGTAGGGTTGGATGAATATTTGGAAAAAATCAAGAACGGCTGGACCGATGTTGATGTGATCATTACCATGCCCAGCGTCATGGGTAAATTGGGGCCATTAGGCCGGGTTTTGGGGCCAAGGGGCCTGATGCCCAATCCAAAAACGGGAACGGTCACCATGGATATCGGAAAAGCGGTATCGGAAGTGAAGGCAGGTAAAATCGATTTTAAGGTTGATAAGACGGGCATCGTGCATGCGGCCATCGGTAAGGTTTCCTTTTCGGAAGACAAGATTGCCAGCAATGCCAAAGAACTCTTGGATACCTTGGTAAAATTGAAACCGGCCGCCGCTAAAGGGGTTTACATGAAAAGTATCTTTTTATCGAGTACCATGAGCCCAAGCCTTCAATTGGATCCCAAATCAGTTTAACCACCGGGTAGTTTAAAACTTAGATCATGACAAGAGAAGAAAAAGCAAACGTTATAGAAGATTTAACTGCTCAGTTGGCCGATAATGCTACCATTTATTTGGCGGATATTTCGGGATTGGACGCGGTGACCACATCCGACCTAAGGAGGGCGTGCTTCAAAGCGAACATCAAACTTGCAGTGGTAAAGAATACCTTGCTCGCCAAGGCCATGCAAGCCTCTGACAAAGAATTTGGGGAACTTCCCCAAGTACTTAAAGGAAATACTTCGCTGATGTTCTCCGAAGTAGGGAACGGACCTGCGAAGTTGATCAAAACCTTTAGAAAAAAGTCCGACAGGCCTTTGCT
>JBATHI010000010.1:0-8255 GCA_049666645.1 Flavobacteriaceae bacterium
GTACAGGGCGATGAGATCGTAGCGACCATGATGGGAATAGATATCGTTTTGACAGACGGTAATGGCAACTCGGCCATGATTACAAGAGCGGACGCCAATCAGTGCAACGGGGTTATCCATGAAATCGATTCTGTGATCCTGCCGGAAAAGATTTAAGCTTTAACGCAGTTCGGCCTTCAACACTTCTTCGTAACGCTGTTGGAGGTTCTTCATGATTTTATCGATTTGCTTGTCGTTTAGCGTGTTCTTTTCGTCCCTGAGGGTGAAGCTGATCGCATATGATTTTTTTCCCGGCTGGAGACTGCTTCCGGTGTAAACATCGAACAGACTCATATCCTTTAAATACTTTCGTTCGGTTTGCTGTGCGAGTTCATAGACTTGCTTATAGGTAACCGCGTTGTCCAACAAAAGTGCAAAGTCTCTTTTAACTTCGGGGTATTTGGGTATTTCTTTATAAACGATATCCTTTTTCCCTGCAAGGTCCTTTATGTTATCCCAATTGAAATCTGCGAACAAGACCTCGTGTTTAAGGTCGAACATTCTTAAAATTGTTTTTTGGATGGTCCCAAATTCAACCAAATTCCGCTTCTGGGCCCGTAAAACCACCCCTTCGGTAAAAATATTATTTTCCGCCACCCCCGAATCGGCAACCTCAATACCAAGCCGGAGCAGGACATTTTCAACAATCGATTTCAAATAGAAGAAATCAGACTTTCTGTTCGCAATGGCCCAACTGTCTTCTGTTCTGTTTCCTGTGATGATCAGACTTAGGTGTTTGTGTTCTTCACGCAGTGGATTCAGCTGGTGATAGGTTTTGCCAAATTCGAAGAGTTTCAGGTTATGGTTTCTTCGGTTGATATTGAAAGTAACGGCCTCGAGGCCATTGAAGAGCATCGATTGACGAAGCACCGACAATTCTTCACTCAAAGGGTTCAGGATACCAATCGACTCCTTGTACTTGATACCACTGGCCTCCGTCAAATATTTGGGAGAAGTGAGGCTGTTGGTGAGTATTTCAAAGAACCCGGCAGACGCCAATTGGGACCCAATTATTGATTGTAAACGATGGTCTTCCAGATTTGAGATCGGGGCGATCGAGGCATTTAGTTTCTCTTGGAATACGATATTGTTATAGCCATAAACGCGCAATATCTCTTCAATGACGTCAACCTCGCGGCGCACATCAACCCGGTAGGAGGGAATGGTGAGGCCCAAACCACTTTCGGTCACATTCTTTACTTGGATTTCCAGAGAAGCCAAAATGGATTTAATGGTATCTTGCGGTATTTCTTGCCCTACGAGCTTGTTGATCTTTGAAAATGAAAGAAAGACCTGATGGCCATTTTGTTTATTGGGGTAAAGGTCGACCACATCCGAAGAAATGTTCCCTCCGGCGATCTCTTTGATCAACAAAGCCGCCCGCTTTAGGGCGTATTCGACGTTTTCGATATCTATTCCGCGCTCAAAACGAAAAGAGGCATCTGTATTGAGTCCGTGACGTTTTGCCGTTTTTCGTATGGATATGGGATCGAAGTAGGCGCTTTCCAAAAAAATCGATGTGGTGTCTTCCGTGACCCCTGTATTGATACCGCCAAAAACTCCAGCAATGCACATAGGCTTTTCACCATCACAGATCATAAGGTCTTCTTCGTGCAATATCCTTTCCTCACCATCCAAAGTCATGAACTTTGTACCGGCCGGCACTGTTTTAACCACTATTTTCTTGCCATATATTCGGTCGGCATCGAACGCATGCAAGGGTTGTCCCAATTCATGAAGTACATAGTTCGTAGCATCCACCAAATTGTTCTTCGGGCTTATTCCTATGGCCCTTAACCGGTTTTTAAGCCAATCGGGCGAGGGTTGAACGATCAGGTTTTTAAGGGTCACCCCACAATAGCGGGGTGCCAAAGCCTTGTTTTCAACTTCGACCTCCATGCGAAGGGAGCGGTTGTCGACACTGAATTTGCTCACCGATGGGGTGATCAGTTCCTTGAAGATTTCCCTTTGTTTCAATCCGGCCCGTAAGTCGCGGGCCACACCGTAATGGCTCATGGCATCGGCCCGGTTTGGCGTAAGGCCGATTTCAAAGACCTCATCGTTTTCAATCTCGAAAACGGTAGCACATGGGGTGCCTACTTTGAGGGATTCGGGAAGCACCATGATGCCGCTATGGTCGTCGCCCAAACCTAGTTCATCTTCGGCGCATATCATTCCATGGCTTTCCTCTCCCCTGATTTTACCTTTTTTAATGGTGAGGGGCTCCCCCTTATTGGGATACAGGGTCGTTCCGATGACCGCAACAGCTACCTTTTGGCCTTCGGCGACGTTCGGTGCTCCACAGACGATTTGCAACGGTTCGTCTTGACCTATATCTACAAGGGTTAATTTCAGCTTGTCCGCATTCGGATGTTTTCTGCAGTCCACTACCTGGCCGACAACCACTCCTTTAAGGCCTCCCGGTACCGATTCATAAGTAGAAATGCCCTCTACTTCCAGGCCAAGATCGGTCAACAGTTCCGCGGTATTTTTGGCAGGCCAATCGAGATGCAGAAACTGTTTTAACCAGTTATATGAAATGTTCATTGGTCGGTTTTAAAGCCCGTAAAGATAAAACAATGCGCTTAGAACGTCAACTGCTTTACTTCCGATTTGGTTTAATTTTTTTGTGTGGGATTTTAATCGTTATTTCGAATTTAATTTAATATCCTATCAATGTACAAATTAGGGTCTGTACTTCTGTTATTATATGTTTTTACGGCTTGTGGGGGTATCGAACCGGAGGCTCCCTCATCAGGTAACTGGCGTGGCGAATTGGCGGTAATGGATGGGCAGGTTCTCCCTTTCAACTTTAGGCTCGTTCAATCAGGGACAAAGGAGTATGGCCTTGAAATAAGCAATGCCGAAGAGTTGATATCTGTCGAGGAGGTCACCATCAAAGGCGACTCGATCATCATTAAAACGCCCGTTTTTGAAGGCTATATCGCCGGAACATTTACTAAAGACCGGATTGAAGGCAAGTTTATCAAGGAAAGCCTGGAACGGGTGGTCCCGTTTAAGGCCATTTATGGCCCAACGGAACGATTTGAGGCCAAGAATGGGCCTACAGCCAATGTTTCCGGGATTTGGGAGACGTTGTTCGAAGCAGGCACCGATGATGCTTATTTGGGCAAAGGGGTTTTTACCCAGGACGGCAAAAAGGTGACCGGCACTTTCCTGACCACCACCGGAGATTATAGGTATCTCGATGGCATAGTAGACGGCGATTCCCTAAAACTTTCCACTTTTGATGGCGCGCACGCTTTTCTTTTTACAGCAAAAATTGACGATGGTGTCATGAAGGGCAATTTTTATTCAGGCAACCATTCCAAGGAAACTTTTGTGGGGAACCGCAATATGGATTACGAATTGCCGAATCCGGATTCCCTGACCTATTTGAGAGAAGGCTTCGATAGCTTCAGCTTCAGGTTTCCGAACGTGGATGGAAATTTGGTTTCCATCGATGACCCCCAGTTTAAGGGGAAAGTGATGGTGGTACAGTTGATGGGTACCTGGTGCCCAAATTGCTTGGACGAAACCAAGTTTTTGGTCGACTACCTCAAACGAAACGCCAATAAAGAACTGGCCATAGTGGCCCTGGCCTTCGAGTACGCCAAAACGGAGGCTGGCGCTTTTAAAAGTATTGAAAGGCTGGCAAACCGGATCGGGGTAACCTATCCCATATTATTGGCCCAATATGGGTCTTCCGATAAGGAGGAGGCCCAGCGAAAATTGCCCATGCTGAACCATGTGTTGTCATATCCCACAACCATTTTTCTGGACAAGAACGGTCAGGTCAGAAAAATACATACAGGATTCAACGGTCCTGCAACCGGCGAAAAATATGAATTGTTCAAGCAGGAATTCGATGATGAATTGAAACGGTTATTATCGGAATAGCCGGTAACGGTCAAATGATCGTCGATTTTCCCAATCCGATATTATATTCATTGATGTTCTGGTCGTCATCGGAGTCGGTGATCTGGCTTGCGATAAAATCGCCCACATAATCGGTCCCATATTTGCTACTGCCCAAAATATCCGGGGTCACGATTTTTTTCTTGAATGATTTACGAATGGCCCCGTATACGGCATTCGATTCCTCCTTAAGGCCAAAATGGTCCAGTAACATTACGGCACTGAAAATGGATGCCACGGGATTGGCTTTATTTCTGCCCACGGCCTGAAGAAAGGAGCCGTGTACCGGTTCGAACATACTGTGTTGTGCGCCGATCGCAGCAGAAGGCAACAGCCCTTGGGAACCTATGAGAACGCTACCTTGATCTGAAAGCATATCGCCAAACATATTATCTGCCAGAATCACATCGAAACTTGAGGGCCTCAGCAGCAGTTGCACCGCTGCATTATCGATATAAAGGCACTCCAGCGACACTTCTGGATAACTCTGCGCAATGGAGGTGACCACCCTTCGCCATAGTCGCGAAGTTTCGAGCACATTGGCCTTATCGACCAAGGTGAGCTTATTTCTTCTTTTTTTTGCTGCCTTAAAGGCCAAATGGGCAATACGGCTGATTTCGTATTCGGAATATTCACATAGATCGGAAGCCACCGTGCCGTCAGCGCTCAATTTTTTCTCGCCAAAATAGATTCCCCCGGTAAGTTCCCGGAAAATCACAAAATCGGTTCCCGTAACGATATCTTTTCTAAGCGGGGAATGGCCAATGAGTTCGGAGAACATTTTTACCGGCCGAATATTGGCAAATAAATCAAGTTCCTTCCGTAATTGGAGCAATCCCTGTTCCGGTCTAATTTTGGCGTTCGGGTCATTGTTATATTTGGCCAGCCCAATGGTACCGGAGAGCACCGCATCTGAATCTTTACAGAGCTGTAGCGTCTGTTCGGGCAGGGGAACCCCGAATTTTTGCATGGCCGCCCCACCGAATAGGGCTTTTTTGTATATAAAACGGTGATTAAAGGTGTCTTCGACAGCCTTTAAACACTTAATGGCCTGCGCCACTACTTCTGGCCCAATGCCATCCCCACCTAAAAGGGCGATTTGCAGCTGCATTAGGAAACGCTTTCGATATTCAGTCCGGTGGCCTCAATGATAAGATGTATATCACTGTCCAAAATCTCTTTTTTACGATCGGCAAATTTGAGGAATTCCTGGTAGACCTCATCGAGCTGTAATTTGGTCAATTCGTAACCAACCAATTTGGCCCTGTAGGCCAGGGCTGCCCTGCCACTTCTGGCGGTCAGGACAATTGAGGATTCATTGACCCCGACATCCGAAGGATCGATAATTTCATAGGTTTCCCGGTTTTTAATGACCCCATCTTGATGGATGCCGGAGCTGTGGGCAAATGCATTGGCACCGACAATGGCCTTATTGGGCTGTACCATCATCCCCATATTTTGGGAGACCATTTGACTTGTGTCGTACAACAATTTACTGTTGATGTTGGTGTCTAGGCCCAAATAGGGATGTTGCCGCAAAATCATGACCACCTCTTCCAAAGCAGTATTGCCGGCGCGTTCGCCAATTCCGTTTATGGTGCATTCGATCTGTCGCGCCCCATTGATGACCCCGGCGATCGAATTTGCAGTGGCAAGTCCCAAATCATTGTGACAATGACAGGATAATTTGGCTTTATGGATGCCGGTGACGTTTTCCTTCAAATATTTCATTTTGGCACCGTATTCTTCCGGTAGGCAATAGCCGGTGGTATCCGGTATGTTTAGTACGGTGGCCCCGGCCTTGATGACCGCTTCACAAACCCTTGCCAGAAAATCGTTCTCCGTACGTCCTGCATCTTCGGCGTAGAATTCCACGTCCTCCACAAATGTTTTGGCATAGGCCACTGCCGCGACTGCCCTTTCGATGATGGTTTCCCTATTGGAATTGAATTTGTGTTTGATATGGGAATCGGAAGTGCCGATGCCGGTATGTATTCTAGGCTTTTTAGCATGTTTTAAGGCTTCCGCGGCTACCTCTATATCTTTTTTTACCGCTCGGGTCAATCCACAAACGCTTGCGTTTTTTATCAATTTTGAAATTTGGTCCACAGAGTTGAAATCCCCGGGGCTGGAAATCGGGAATCCTGCCTCAATAATATCAACGCCCAGATAATCCAGTCTTTCTGCAATGATCAATTTCTGTTCGGTATCCAATTTGCAGCCCGGTACTTGCTCACCATCCCTCAGCGTAGTATCAAAAATATCTACCTTATCTTTGCTCATTATATTTATGTAGTTTTAGGTACGCTCTACGAATTTAGGTCTAAGAGGCCACAACGTTCGAAATTACAAAAAAACATTTACATCGTTAAATTACTTACAAGGTATTTCAATGATTTGATTTACAAATGGTTAAACGCTTTTTATTACGATGACAAATACCCACAAAGACGCCCTGTTTGTATTGGTAAAATCGCTCTCCAAGTCTGAAAAGAGACAGTTCAAGCTCTATGTGGGCCGGTTGGGCGTCAACACCGATGCCAAGTTTTTGGCGCTTTTCAACATGATGGACAAGGTGAAAAAATATGATGAAAAGGCCATCTTGGAAAGCGGTATTGTAAAAAAGGCCCAATTGTCGAACCTGAAGGCACATCTTTACAAACAAATTCTGGTCAGTTTAAGGCTTAACCCGGTCAACCAGACCATTCGGCTTCAAATACGTGAACAACTCGATTTTGCCACCATCCTCTATCAAAAAGGTTTGTATAAACAGAGTTTGAAAATATTGGATAAGGCAAAAGCCACCGCCATCGAGAATGAAGAGAAGAACATCGCCTACGAAATAGTGGAACTGGAAAAGATCATTGAGACCCAATTCATTACCCGGAGCATCCCTGACCGGGCCGATGAACTGGCCATTCAGGCCAAAGAACTATCAGCGATGAACGTGATGACCAGCAAACTCTCGAACCTGTCATTACAGCTGTATGGGATCATGTTAAAAGTGGGATATGTACAGAGCGATGAGGATTACAAGAAGGTTAGGGATTATTTTGAAAGCCATTTGCCAAAATACAATCTGCAGGACTTGGGATTCCGGGAAAAACTATGGCTGTACAAGGCCCATTTATGGTACAGCTTTTTAATTCAGGATTTTCTTTCCTCATTTCGATATGCCAGCAAATGGGTAGATCTTTTCTACGAACATAAAGAACAGATCTATTTGAATCCCGTTTTCTTTCTGAAAGGAAACCATTATTTGCTTGAATCACTGTTCTACGTGAAATACAGCTCACAATTCAGGCAGACACTCGAAAACCTGGAAAAGGTGGTGGGCAGTGCCGATTTTCCAAAAAACGACAATATTGCATCGCTGACCTTCCTGTACCTCAATGCGAACAAACTAAATCTGCATTTCCTGGAAGGCACCTTCCACAAAGGGCTGTACCTGGTAAAGATTATCGAATATGGCATCAACAAGCACAAAGAGAGGATCGACGCCCATCATATCATGGTGCTCTACTACAAAATCGCTTGTTTGTATTTTGGAACGGGAGACAATAAGACCTGTATCGTTTATTTGAAAAAAATCATCAATAACAAGAACCTTAAAATGCGGGAAGATCTTCTGTGTTTCGCAAGGGTTTTAAGCTTGGTCGCGCATTACGAAGCAGGGATGGACTACCATCTGGAAGTACAGTTGAGAAGCACCTATAAATTCTTGTTGAAGATGAACGACCTGCATGCAGTTCAAAAGGAAATGATCAAATTTTTAAGGAATTTGGGCAACATATACCCCCACGAACTGCAAAATGAATTTCAGAAATTGCATACGGAGCTCAAGAAATATGAAGACCATCCCTATGAAAAGCGGGCTTTCCTGTATCTTGATATTATTTCTTGGTTGGAAAGTCATTTAGAGCATAAGCCCGTGGCCCAAATCATCAGGGAAAAGGCGATGGCACATACCCGATAATCCTTGGATAGCAGACCAGCTTTTACGGTACGAAATTTAGTGGAGCTCAATGTGTCCATGATGTTCTTGGGCACTTCCGGGCCGTTTGGCAAGTTTATCACCTTGCCCATTCCACTGACCATTGCAGTGAGGGCGATCTTGGCACTGCTATTGCTGCTGGCGTATTGCAGATGGCGCAATATTGATTTCTCATTACAAAAAAAAGATATACTTCCCATTGCCCTGGCCGGACTCCTGATGTGCTTCCATTGGTTGGCTTATTTCAAGGCTTTGCACCTCTCCAACGTTGCCATTGGGATGCTCTCCTTATTCACCTATCCCG
>JBATHI010000011.1:0-1831 GCA_049666645.1 Flavobacteriaceae bacterium
ATTTTTTTCGCCAGCAATCCCGCCTGTTCTTTGGCAACTTGAACATTCGGCGCTTTTGGATCGTTTTCATCATTGGGCCTTAACAGCCAAAATGACCTGGAATCGAGCAAACGTACGTCCTTTGCGCCCAGCATTTCTTCCATAGATCGTTGCGATTTGCCCGTAGAACCGCTCCCCAGTGTAATGGCGACCGCGTTTTTCCCATGCAAACCCTTATGTTTCTTGATATAGTTGGCGGTGGGCCAGTCGGGCGACCAGTTATAAGTGTTGGCGCAAAAGACGTAGAGATCGATTTCCTCGTTCCCCATTTTTTCCGCTGCGGCCACCGTGGCCACTTTTGCAAGCCATCCTTGGCCGGCAAGGGTCTCGGCAAATGAAGAACAGACCTGCTCATCCAGATTATAGAATAAGTCCGGATTATAGACCAACAAGGCCATTCGTTCGCTGGAGGAATCACCGAATAAAGAAAGCTTCTCCTTTCCTTTTACTTCGGCGAACAAAGTGAGGAAGGTCCATATGAACGCGATAGATCCAGCAACCCATAATATGAACATTTTTGTTTTTTTAATTTTCATTTTGGCCGTTGCGAATTCGTTTGGGTTCAAAGAGCCTCATGAACGTGAACAAGCTTGAACCTTTACCCTATCCCCGCTTCGTGACTGCTTAAAAGCAGTCTTGTCTTTGCCGAAGGATTAGTGTTAAAACTAAGGCGGGCCCGGTTCAAATCATATGATATGGATCAGTTGTCCCGTTGGGTTTCGGTGGCCCAAAATGAAGTTCCGGTGGAAGTGATTCAAGTGGTTTCGCCCTTAGGTTTGGCGGCTTGGTTTGGCCATCAAAGAAGAAAAAATCGTCGGTAGGGAAGCAAAAAGATCGATAAAGCCAAATGTTGTACGGTTTTTGCCCCATTTTTTCGAAGTAATGTTGATCGTAAAGATACCACCCTGATTTAAGGGATGGGGTCTTATCCATCGCGATACTTCCCGGTAATCTCCGCTATCTTGATCCGATACACTATGGGATTCCCTTGGGTGGTTAATTTACTGGAAAACTCCCCGATAAAAGAATGGCTTTCCTTTTCCTTTCGAAGGATATTGCGTTTCACGCCCTCCGCAAATTCATGGAGCAGGTATTTTGCATCGATACCGCTCAGCTCCTCAAATTCACCTTGGACCGATACCGACCGCCATTGGTTCACCGTCTTGATGTCGTCTACCTCCATGGAAACCAAACGATTTTCACGCATGCCCTCAATTTTATGGCCTTCTCCGGAATAACTGATGATACTGTGATGTTCGGCATCGTAGTAATAGGTAATGGGGACCACATAAGGCACACTTTGGTTTATGAACCCCAAGTGCCCAATGTAATTTTCACTTAAGAGTTTCAGGCTTTCCTTTGCTTTCAGATCTTTGATCATACCAATCTTTTTTAGGTTTTGGTTTGCACTAATGTATAAAATATTATGCCGTGATGCCTCCCTGTCCGTTCATAATTTAAAGCTTAGCCAAAGTACTTCCCGACCTTCCCTGAAATAATAATCATAGCCATGGACGCTTTGCTTAACTATAATTTTACACGATAATAAGGAATATTCCTTCGAAATACATTATTTTTAAAATTGTTGCAAATGGCCATTTGAATGGCGGTCACCCCGAAAACAAATAACTTCCATGAAAACGATCCTGATCGTTGAAAATGATCCTACCATCCTCAGCAATACGGCCGAGCTTCTCGATTTGGAAGGCTACCAAACCGTTATGGCCACAAATGGCAGGATCGGACTTGAAAAAATTAAGGTTTCCCCACCCGATTTGGTCCTCTGTGACGT
>JBATHI010000012.1:0-5001 GCA_049666645.1 Flavobacteriaceae bacterium
CAATAAGATATCCAAACACATATTGATCAGTGTGCCCTTCTCATACACATTGGCATAATTGGGCTTGTAAGGATCCATTAAGATGTTGCGGCTCATTTCGGTAAACGACATGGTGTCGTCGTACGACTGGGAATTGTGGATCTTATCAGCGATACGCTTGTAGAACTCATTATCCTCTATCAGGCCTTGTTGAATCTGAAAGAGGTTCGCAAAATATTCGGTGGTGCCCTCGTACATCCATAAATGCCTTGACATCTTTGGGTCGTTAAAATCAAAAAACTGTATTTCCTTCGAATGCACGTTCAAGGGGGTCACGATATGAAAAAATTCGTGGGACACCACATCGACCATGGCCTGTTGCATTTCTTCCATGGGCAGCCATTCCGGTAAGACCACCACCGTAGAGGTATGGTGCTCCAAAGCGCCGAAACCTTTGGCATCCCCCTGGGTCGAGGACACATAGAGCAAGATATTATATTCCTTTGTACTGTTGATGTCGCCCAAAAATGTCTTTTGCGCGAGCATCATTTTCTCCATCCCATCCTTTAGATCTGCTGCTGCCCAGTTACCTTCCGGGGCATATACGCTCAAGGTTACCGTAATGTCATTGATCTTAAAGGTTGCTTTATTGGGTTTGGCATACAGGATGGGGTTGTCTATCACTTCGAAATAGCGCTGGGCCACAAAGCTTTCCTTTGTGGGGTCTTGTTTGGTTTTGGGTTGTTCAGCTAAAGAGGTCGTCGAAATCAACTCGGCAGGCTTTCGCACATCGATTTGATAGGGTACTTCGCTGTAGCCCTTAAAATAGCCCACAAAACCATGAAGGTTCAACACAAAATTTTCCCCGGCCAGGATATTCGTTCCGGAAGGGGAAAAGACAGGGTCTTCAATAGCATCCTCGTTATCGTAGGTGTCGTTTACCCAATAGATCACTTTATCCAATGCCCTGCCATTTGAAATGTTCCAGGTGTTGTCATCCGATTTGGTAAAGGGCAGTTCCTTACCGCTATAGTCAAGGGCCTGGAAATCTTCGATATACTTGCCGTAATTATCGGCCTTGTAGGTGCCGGGGACGGTTTTTGGAATATAAAAGGTAACATCATCGGAAGAGAAGGCACCCGGGTCGATGCTTACCATTACCTTATCATCGACCACGTTCACAAGATCTAAATGGGCCAAAATCGGCGCTTTGTCGGGCGTTGGCAAGGTTTTGGTTGCGCCGCAACCATAGAATGCTAAAATTGATAGGGGAACAAGAAAATATTTCTTCATATCGTGCATTATGGAAATTTGCGCTGCAAGATCAATAAAAATAAGCGACATATCAACATTACCTAGCAATAAATTAAGCTTTTGGAAACGAAAAAACCATGTTCCCCCGCATCATTTTTTTTGATTATTTTTGTTCCGAACTAAAAATATGGGATGCGCTATAAACGAATACTTTTAAAACTCAGCGGGGAAGCCCTCATGGGCGACAAGCAATATGGAATCGATTCCAAAAGGCTGTCGGAATACGCGGATGAGATTAAAGAAGTGGTAGATAAGGGCATCGAAGTGGCCATCGTCATCGGGGGCGGCAACATTTTTAGGGGCGTTTCGGGAGCGGCAATGGGAATGGATCGTGTTCAAGGCGATTTCATGGGCATGCTGGCCACTGTGATCAACGGACTAGCATTGCAAAGCGCTCTGGAATACAAGGGCTTGCAGACCCGCTTGCAATCTGCCATTAAGATCAATGAAGTTGCCGAACCCTTTATCAGGAGACGCGCCATACGGCATTTGGAAAAAGGAAGGGTGGTTATTTTTGGCGGGGGTACCGGGAATCCCTATTTCACGACCGATTCCGCTGCCGTGTTGAGAGCCATCGAAATCGAGGCCGACGTGATCTTGAAAGGAACCCGGGTAGATGGCATTTATACGGCGGATCCGGAGAAGGATAAGGATGCCACCAAATTCGATACCATATCGTTCCAGGATGTTTTGAAGAAAGGATTGAAGGTCATGGACACCACCGCTTTTACATTGAGCCAGGAAAATTCATTGCCCATTGTGGTGTTCGACATGAACAAAAGAGGCAATCTTCTCAAAATAGTGGATGGGGAGAACGTTGGAACCGTGGTGAACATGTAGGATTGGCTCGATAATTGCGCCGTTAAGAAAAAAATTAAAATATGAACGAAGAGATCGACTTTATCTTGGATACGGCTAAGGAAGGGATGGATGCCGCCATAGCCCATTTGGAAAAGGAATTTGTCAAAATCAGGGCCGGAAAGGCAAGTCCGGCAATGCTTTCCTCTGTTCTGGTCGAGTATTACGGGTCACAGACCCCGATATCACAAGTGGCCAATATCAATACACCCGATGCCCGTACCATTACCGTGCAGCCTTGGGAAAAAAACATGCTTTCAGAAATCGAAAAGGCGATCATGAATGCCAATCTGGGCTTTAACCCGATGAACAATGGCGACAATGTGATCATCAATGTGCCCCCTCTGACCGAGGAACGCCGACGCGATCTTGTCAAACAGGCCAAGGCGGAGGCCGAACATGCCAAAGTGGGCGTGCGCAATGCCAGGCAAGAAGCCAATAAGGATATTCGCGGACTCGACGATGCCTCTGAAGATGTGCAGAAGAACGCGGAAGCTGACGTACAGGAATTGACCGACAGGTACATCAAAAAAATAGACAGCTTCCTGGGGGTAAAGGAGGCAGAGATCATGAAAGTTTGAGCCGATATCGAAATCAATTGAACACGAAAGGGTGGCCTAATAGGGCCGCCTTTTTTTTTTGATCCAACCAGAATCGCCGCACTTTTTATTTTTAGGTGGACCTCCCTTGTATTTAACCTCAAGATCTTAGGAACAGAGGCCGGCATTTTTTACCTTTGCCGCTCGTAAAACGCAAGCATGGCAGCAAAATTGATGAAGGGTTTTTGGGCAAGGGTAGCCCGCATCATCCTCCGAAACCGTATCATTATTTTGATCGTAATCGCTGCCATAACGGTCTTGCTAGCCCTTCAATGGGACAAAATGCGGTTCAGCAATACCCAGGCCGTGCTGCTGCCCGATGACCATCCCGTCATTCTCCAGTACCAGGCTTTCTTAAATCAGTTTGGGGAAGAGGGCAATACCATCGTTTTCGCCATCAAGGATACCGCCTTGAATTCACCAGCCAATTTCAATCGATGGAACCGGTTCAGCAAACAGTTGGGGGCCTTTCCTGAAGTCGATTTCGTGCTCTCGGTAGACAATCTTCAGGAACTGAAAAAAGATGCCGACAAACAGGAGTTTGTTTTAGTGCCGCTCATCGATAAACCATTGGACACAAGAGGTGAGGTCGAGGCCCTTACCCGACATATGTTCAACGACCTTCCCTTTTACGATGATTTGATCTTCAATAAGGAGACCGGGACCATCAGGACGATCATCAATCTTGATAAGGAAATCGTCAACACCTCGGTTCGAAAGGATTTTATACTGCAGGACCTGACCAATCTGGTCAATGATTTCGAGGAAGACACAGGTATGGACGTCCATGTTTCCGGTATGCCCTACATACGGACCATGAATTCCCAGAACATCATAGATGAAATCGGCAAGTTCATCTTGGCCGCCCTGCTGGTGACCTCCTTGATTTTCTTTTTCTTTTTCAGGAGTTTCAGAGCCACCTTGATATCGATGTTGGTGGTAATCATCGGAGTGATGTGGGCCTTTGGCATTCTCGGATTGTTGCAATACGAAATCACGGTACTCACGGCCCTGATTCCGCCTTTGATCATCGTGATAGGCATCCCCAATTGTATCTTCCTGATCAATAAATACCAGCAGGAAGTAAAAAAACATGGGAATCAGGCCCTGTCGCTGCAGCGGGTGATTTCCAAGATCGGAAATGCCACCTTAATGACCAATATGACCACGGCATCGGGCTTTGCCACTTTTATCATTACCGATAGCCAACTCTTGAAGGAGTTCGGTATCGTGGCCTCGATCAACATCATCGGTATTTTTATACTATCCCTCTTGATCATCCCCATCGTGTACAGCTTTATGTCATTGCCCAATACCAAGCATCTAAAACACCTCAATAAACGGTGGATCGATGCCTTTGTAAATTGGATGGTGCATATTGTTAAGGACCGTCGCATTACCGTTTACGTCACCTCTATTTTGTTACTGGTAGTGAGCATCATAGGAATATATCAGATCCGAATATCGGGCAGCCCCATCGAGGACATGCCCAAAAATGCGGAGTTCTTTCAGGATATCCGGTTTTTTGAAGCCGAATTCGACGGCATCATGCCCGTGGAAATCGTTGTGGATACCAAACGGCCCAAGGGGGTTTTGCGACCGACCACTTTGAAGAAAATCGATGAATTGGACAAGGTGATCGAAGGCATTCCGGAACTTTCAAAACCGGTATCGATCGTGAATTTGGTAAAATATTCGAAACAGGCCTTTTACAACGGTATCCCGAAATACTACCAGTTACCGACCACGCAGGAGAACAACTTCATCATGGACGTTGCCAGAAAATCATCAGGAAATGGCAACTTGCTCGAGAACTTTGTAGACAGTACGGGACAAACGGCAAGGATCACCACTTTTATGCGCGATGTGAACACCGAACGTATGGAAGCCATTGAAAAGCGATTGGAAGAAAATATCAATACCATTTTTCCGGCAGAACGTTACACGGTTTATTTAACCGGAAGCGCCTTGTTGTTTCTTAAGGGCACCAAGTACCTGGTCACCAATCTTGTCATGTCACTGGCCTTGGCCATCGCTTTGATCGCTCTCTTTATGGCCTATTTGTTCCGGTCTTTTAAAATGATCGTAATATCATTGATCCCCAATTTATTGCCATTGGTCATTACCGCTGGGGTCATGGGTTTCGTGGGCGTACCCATCAAGCCTTCCACCATTTTGGTTTTTAGTATTGCCTTCGGCATCTCGGTAGACGATACCATCCATTTCCTAGCAAAATACCGACAAGAGCTGG
>JBATHI010000013.1:0-2383 GCA_049666645.1 Flavobacteriaceae bacterium
GTATTAGCCCAATGAGCGTTCCCAGGACCACCATCAATCCCAATGCCCCGAGCACGTATGGAATGGGCACTGTTGGGTTGGCATATGGGAAATCGGTGCCTTGGGTGGCCAAGTCGATCAGTTTCAAGGTGATCGCCCCAATGATGATGCCGATGATACCCGCCAAAAGGGTCAGGAACAAGGATTCGATGATGATTTGGTTCCTCACTTCCGCCGGAGTAGCCCCCAGCGCCCGTCGAACACCCAATTCCCTGGTGCGTTCCTTTACCGATATCAGCAAGATATTGCCGATGCCGATGACCCCGGCTAAAATCGTTGCGACGCCCACAATGAGCGATAGAAAGGTGAGTCCGTTCGCAAAGCCCATAATGCGGTTGAAGATTTCCCCTAGGTTAAAAGAGCCAAAAGCCCGTTCATCCTTGGGATCGACCCGATGGATCTGCTTCAGAACCGACTTCACGTCCTCCTCTACCTTCACCACATCTGCATCATCGAAAGCGGCTATCGTCAGCCAGGAAACATCGTCCCCTGTATTGTACAGTTTTTTAAAGGTGGTAAAGGGAATGTAGATGTCGCCGTCGGATTCAAATCCACCGCCCGGGGTGAATTTGTGAACACCAACGATCTGGAAGTAGACATTGTCCAATCTGACGTATCCCCCGATGGGATTTTCATCCTTTTCAAACAACTCCTTTTCGGTGCGCTCCCCGATCACACAGACCTTTCTCGATTGCTCGATGTCTTCATCATTGATGAAACGGCCCCCGTCATAAATTTTCTTGGTCGCGATGCGCGTAAAGACGGGATAATCCCCATAAATGGCATAATTTCCCGATTTCAAACCCCGTACCACGGTCGCCGCAGTATCGCCAAATACACCTCGGGCATTCCTTGGCGCAATGTACTGTATCTCGGGAATCCTGTTCTGAAGGGTCTGCACATCCGATAATTTCAACTGCAACTGCCGGCCTGTTTTATATCCGCCGTAGGGTATGCTGGTACTCTGTGCCCAGGTAAATAAACTGTTCATGGCCACGGATTCGAACTGTTTTTCAAAACCGTTATCGAGGCCCTTCGATGCCCCTGATAGACCGATGTAGATATAGATACCCACGAATACGCCGATCATGGTCAACAATGTTCGTATTTTGTTGCGCTTGATCGATTGAAAGATCTCTTGCCAGGTATTGCTGTCGAATAATTGTCTCATGTCATTCGTCTCTTAAGGCCACAATCGGTTTAATTTTGGCCGCCCTTCTTGCCGGCACATAGCCCGCAATGGTGCCACAGATGATCAGCAGGATGGTCGCAAATATAGCCGTGCCCGTATTGATGAAGGGGCTGGTGATAAAATAATCGTCGGCCAACTTATTCCCGATGAAATTCAGCAACCCAATGCCCAGGAGCATGCCCAAGATTCCAAAAATGGTGGTGATGAATATCGATTCCAACAGAATGGTGCTGGTCACGATCCTGGGCGTGGCGCCCAAAGCCTTTCTGATACCAATTTCTTTTGTCCGCTCCTTGACCACGAACAGCATGATGTTACTGATTCCTATTATGCCGGAAATGATCACCGCAAAAGCGATGCCAGAAATGATCAACTGCAACACCCCGGCGAACTGTTGGTTTTGCTTTAATTGATCTGCAATGTTCCGTATGAAAAGTCCGTTGGGATCTTTGGGACTGATAATTTTTTTGTCCCGGATATATTTGTCCAGGCTCCTTTCAAAGGCCATGGCTCCTGCATAACCGATTTCGGGCTTGAAGGCCAGGATGATCTGATCGATCTTGTCGTTGTTCTTTTCAATCAATTGCCTGGTGGTATAGGGAATATAGATCAGCCGTTCCTCATTGTCCCCCCCGTCGTCCTGGAACACTCCGATGACCTTAAAAACACTTCCCGAAATGTCGATGAATTCACCAATGGCATTCTCTCCCTTGAAGAGGTCCTTGGCCACCAAACGGACAATGACCGCATATTTCGCTTTATCCTTGATATCCGTTTCATTGAGGTACCGCCCTTGCATCATTATGGTCTTTTCGGCGAATTGATGGGCTGGACCGACGCCGCGGGTGCTGTAGTTGTTCGATTCTTCTTTATATTTCACCAAGCCAGATCTTCCGATCCTAGGCGTAATATATTCCACGAACATGGCAAAATTCTTTTCAATATCGGCCAAATCTTCATTCTCGAACTCGATGCGTCGATTGGCCTTATAGCCTTTATAGGGTAAGGTGGTCTGCCCGGGAAATAAATAAAAGACATTGGTGGCATCTTCCCCGAAGAACTTGGCGAAAGTATTGTTGAGGCCATTTCCCATGCCAAAGAGGGCCACGAAAATAAAAATACCCAACGCTACCGTAAAACCTGTAAGGAAAG
>JBATHI010000014.1:0-13111 GCA_049666645.1 Flavobacteriaceae bacterium
ATGGGGGCCAGTAGGATGGCGGCAAAGAGCAAAAACAAGGGTGGATATTTTGATAAAAAAGTATCCATGGCATGTTGGCCCAAATCCAAATCAAAACCATTTTCCAAGAGTGCCAAAAGCACGCCTAGCACAAAACTGAATAGGAGGGAATAGAGCAGCAATTTTTTAAAAATACCAAATCTATACTTAAGATCAGTATTTTCATCTTCCTGATAAACAGGCTTTTTTAAAAAATACAAAACCTCCTTAAATAACATTCTATTTTATTATTTCAAGTAATAGGTCAAGGTTTTGAGGCCTTGGCTTTGGGTCTATTTGCTTCGTAGGTAATGCGGCCGTCGACCATGGTCAACTTCCTGTCGGCCATATCGGCCAATTGCTCATTGTGCGTAACGATGACAAAGGTTTGTCCAAACTCGTCGCGAAGGTCAAAAAATAGGTGGTGCAATTTATCCGCGCTTTCCGAGTCAAGATTACCGCTGGGCTCATCTGCAAAAATAACAGCGGGATTGTTCACCAAAGCCCTCGCCACTGCAACGCGTTGTTGTTCCCCTCCCGACAATTCACTGGGTTTATGGTGCATTCTATCGGCAAGTCCCAAAAAATGCAACAATTCGGAAGCCTTTTTCTCCGCCATCGCCTTGGGCGAGCCCTTGATAAAAGCCGGGATGCATACATTTTCCAGGGCGCTGAACTCAGGTAAAAGTTGATGAAACTGAAAAATAAACCCAATATGACGGTTCCGAAACCTGGCCATTTCCCGATCGCTCAGATTGCTGACCTCGACATCGTTGATCAATAACGTACTATCGCTTTTGTTCGATTGTACATCCAAGGTGCCCAATATCTGCAACAAGGTGGTTTTGCCTGCCCCTGAAGCCCCAACAATCGATACGATTTCCCCTTTTTCAATATGAAGGTTCACCCCTTTAAGGACCTGCAGGTTTCCATAGGATTTCTGGATGTTCGTCGCTTTGATCATGTGCTCGATTTTGCCGTTCGAAAGTACGGATTAGAACAGACATGACAAAAATAGCCTCTTTGTACTTAAACCCTTTGGATTTCTGCCGGGGTAGATTCACAATTAAAGGTTAAATTCAAATTATAAATTAAAGAATCCGGGAATTTGTTTAATCTTTACATTTAGCTAATGAACAGAAATAAATTCAATCGCGGAATTGATGGCACCATATCAAAATTTAGAAGATTACAACTTAGATATAACGAACGACGTTAAGAACGGTTACTCTAGAATCATAGAGGAAATAGGAGAGGATGTTTATCGGGAAGGCCTCGTAAAAACACCGGAAAGGGCCGCTAAAGCGATGCTCTATCTTACTCAAGGCTATAAACAGGACGCTGAAAAAATCCTTCGGGGGGCCATGTTCAAGGAAGATTATGACGATATGGTCATTATCAAGAGCATCGAATTGTATTCGTTGTGCGAGCACCATATGTTGCCATTTTTTGGGAAGGCCCATATCGCCTATATCCCAAATGGTTATATTGTTGGTCTGAGCAAAATTCCACGGGTCGTTGATGTTTTCGCTAGACGGTTACAGGTACAGGAACGGCTCACCCATGACATACTGGAATGCCTCAACAATACCTTAAAACCAAAGGGTGTCGCCGTTGTGATCGAGGCTTCGCACATGTGCATGATGATGCGCGGAGTTCAAAAACAGAACTCGGTGACCACCACTTCCGGGTTTCGAGGACAATTCCAAAAAATTGAGACCCGCAACGAATTTTTGAAACTGGTGTCTTCCGATCTGTCCTAAGCGAAGCTTACTACGAAATGCTTTCGCCTTGTTTTTCTGAACCATTGAGTCGGCCCGATTTGAAGTGTAATCGGCACTTTTCAATTTTTGGCACCTTTATTGCGATTTAAAGGCAAAACGATTAGTTTTAGGAATGCCAAATTCAAAAGATCAAAAGTATAAAAAACTGTTCCTTGGCCTGCTCTTCGATGCCATAGGAATGCTTTCGTTCGCCCTGCCCTTCATCGGTGAATTCTCGGATGTGGTGTGGGCCCCGATCGCCGGATGGTTGATCAGTACGATGTATAAGGGAAAAATGGGCCAAGCAGCGGGAATCGTAACGTTCATAGAGGAAATCATACCTGGGTTGGATGTGGTTCCCACCTTTACCTTGATGTGGTTGTATACCTACGTCTTCAAAAAAACGAAAGCCTCGGAAATCATTGGCATTGATTAGCAAATCGATGTCGGCTAAGCCCCAATTTCCACTTTCCTGTGTAACCAAGGTTACCGTAAATAATCTATAAAAAATCCTAACTTTACCAAACCGTAATTCCATTATCCCAGATGAACAGAAGAAAGTTTGTAGCGCGGTCGGCTTTGGCCACTTTTGCCGGACTTATCGGAACAGATATTGTGTTCGGCGCCAAAATGGCCCAAGGCTATGTGCCTTTGGGATTACAAGACCCCGATCCTTTTGATCTGTTCGATAAAGACCCTGAAATGGTTTTGCTGAACGACAAACCATGGAATATGGAGGCCAGGGCGCATTTGTTGGACGATGATATCACCCCTAACAAATATATGTTCATTCGCAATAATGGAATTGTCCCCGAACAAATCGATTTGTCGGCCTGGCGGTTGACCTTCGATGGGGAATCGGTGAAAGAGCAAAAGAGTTATTCGCTATCCGAATTAAAATCAAAATTTAAATCCTATAGCTATCAGCTTACCTTGGAATGCGGTGGCAATGGCAGAAGTGAGTTCGATCCTCCCGCGAAAGGGAACCAATGGAGTATAGGTGCGGTATCCTGTGCCGAATGGACCGGCGTTCGACTTCGAGACGTTTTGGAGGATGTTGGCATAAAAGCCGATGCCGTTTATGTCGGTTACCATGCGGCCGATCTGCACCTCACACGAGATCCGGGAAAAGAGCCTATTTCTAGGGGAGTGCCGATCAGCAAGGCACTGCAGGACGAAACACTGATCGCATTTCAGATGAACGGCAAGGACATACCCCTCATACATGGCCACCCTTTGCGTTTGGTAGCCGGAGGTTGGCCGGCCTCCGTTTCGGGTAAATGGTTGACGCGGATCAGTGTACGGAACAAGGTTCATGATGGGGAAAAAATGGAGGGGGATTCTTATAGAATGCCTTGTGAACCCATTGCCCCGGGAGAAGCGATATCCGATGATGACATGTGTATCATAGAATCGATGCCCGTAAAATCTTTGATTACCCAGCCCAAATCCGGCGCTATGTTGGCAATGGGAAAAACCTTGAACATCGGAGGTCATGCCTGGGCCGGGGAATTGGAGGTGGGCAAGATGGAATATTCAATCGATTTTGGGGCGACCTGGGAGCCATGTGCCTTGAAAAAACCAATCAACAGGCTCGCTTGGCAACGGTTTTCTGCCAATATTTCTTTTCCAAAAAAGGGGTATTACGAGGTTTGGGCCAAGGCAACCGATGTGAACGGGGTGTCCCAACCGATGATATTGCCAGGATGGAATCCAAAAGGCTATTTGAACAATGCCTGCCATCGCATTGCCGTTAAAATCACCTAGCTTATGGCACCACAGAAAAAGTTTTGGCAATGGTCGCGGGGCGCATATCGGTTTTTGATCGTGATCTGTGCAGGGGCCTTGATCGTTTCCGTAGTCATGTTCTATAAATATGGGAACGACCTAAAATGGGACACCCAACAAAGGGACCACTATATAGAAACCCCAAATAATGATGCTGACCGAATTGAAAACGGAATCCATTTGCGCACTGGATTAAAAGCAGGGGTAGGGCTTACCGAAACCATAAACAACTGTACCAATTGCCATTCCGCCAAACTGGTGACCCAAAACAGGATGGATAGGGAGCGGTGGATCGCCACCATCCGATGGATGCAAAAAACACAGAATTTATGGGATTTGGGCCCGAATGAGGAGATTATCGTAAATTATTTGGTGACCAATTATCCTCCAGGTAAAAAGGGAAGACGGGAAAACCTCGACAATGTGGAATGGTACGAATTAAAGAATTAGGGATATTCAAATGGAAGCCTATTGGAAAGCCTTTATCGAAGCGTTTTTAGGGAACGTTTCCTGGACTTGGAGATCGATTTGTTTCGAAGTGCCTTGGTATACCAATTATTTTTGGGGTTTGGTCCTCATTTCACTATTAGTCTGGACGTTGGAAATCATGTTCCCATGGCGCAAAAGCCAATCTATTTTCAGAAAGGATTTTTGGCTTGACGGATTCTACATGTTTTTCAACTTTTTCGTTTTTTCCATTGTAATCAGTGGGTTTTACAAAATATTGGAAATGTTGTTTTTGGAATTCGGAATAACCGCTAAAAGCATTTCCGTGCTGCCCTTACCATCAATGCCATTATGGGCGCAATTGGTGGTCTTTTTTATCGTCCTCGATTTTGTGCAGTGGTTCACCCATATTTTACTCCATAGGTATAGTTTTCTGTGGCAGTTTCATAAAATACACCACAGTGTTAAGGAAATGGGTTTCGCGGCCCACCTCCGTTATCATTGGATGGAAAATATTCTATACAAGCCCCTGAAAACCATGGGGGTGATGCTATTGGGCGGGTTTGAGCCCGAACAGGCTTATATTGTCCATTTTGCCGCCATCGCCATTGGACATTTTAACCATTCGAACATCAAAATCACTTGGGGTCCGTTCAAATATTTGTTGAACAATCCGGTCATGCATCTCTACCACCACGCCCATGACCTGCCCGAAGGAAAATACGGGGTCAATTTCGGGATAAGCCTGAGTTTATGGGATTATCTTTTTAAGACCAACTATATCCCCGAAGCAAGCGGTACCATTCCGCTCGGATTTCCGGGAGATGCTACGGTGCCCAAAACCTTTTGGGGCCAAATCAGATATGGTTTTGGCAAATCAAAGGCCAACGGGTCCTAAGATGCCAATTGGGTTGACACGATAGGACCTGTATCCTTTTTGAATTAAGAATTTTATTTACGGCCAACTTCCCATGGACCATATTAAATGGGTAGGCTCAGGCCCAAACTGATATTCCTTCCAATATTGGGTATGCCATCTATCTTGAGCCTGGACAAATGGGAGATATAGGTTTTATCCAGGATGTTATTGGCACTTATCCGAAACTGGAGCGGCTGTTTTCCGAGCAGCAGCTGACCTCCAAGGCCCATATTCAGTAAATTATAACCAGCAGTGGCCGTTTCAAAAAAGCTGGTATTGTTTTGGCGGAAGAAAGACTGGAGCGTAACGAACAAATAACTGTTTTGTAATGTTTTCTGTGGCTTCGAGAATTCAACCCTGAACGTATTGGTCCATCGGTTTGCGGGAATCAGGGGTAGAAAATCCCCGCTCTTGGTTTTCCCCGTTACGGTCTCGAAGCTGCTTTCCATATGCAACCAATCCAACGGGTGGGGGTGGAGGTGTACCCCAATTTCACCTCCATAGAGCTTGGCATCTTGTTGGGTGTACAAAAAAACCGCGTCTGCACCGACAAATTCCCCATTGGGTTCAATAAAAATATAATCTTGGATGGTATTGTAAAAACCATTGGCATAAAGCTCTATATGCTTGTTGTTATATTCAAGTGACAGATCGGTTTGTATGTTGCGCTCCCTCTTGAGGTCGGGATTTCCTATTTCATATCTATTGGTGCCTTCATGAACCCCGTTTGAGGTGAGTTCTGCCAAATTGGGAGCCCTGAACCCGGAAGCCAGGTTGATGCGCCCCAGAAAATTCTTCGGAAAATCCCATTTGTATCCGATGGAGGAATTAAAACTGTTAAAGCTGCGATCTAAAGGGGCGATGTAGTCCATTTCGCCTGGGTTGCCATTGGCTTCTCCTTGAATGGCCCTTCGATCGAAGCGGAGCCCCAATTGCAGGTCGTGCCCATTCTTAAAATGCAAGTGCGAAGTGCCCAAAAATCCTATGTCGTTGGTGACGGCATCCGGTATCAATATTTCCTCCCCAAAATTGGCATTGTTTTGGTGCATGCCCTGCACCCCAAAAATGGTCTCCAATTCCCCTATTTTGGGAAGATTGTACTGCACATTATAACTCAGTGTCTTCAATTCCATGTCAAGGGCAGTGACCACGGCAAGGTCTTCTTCTTCAAATTCCTTTCTGTTATTGTAGGTATAACCAAAAATGGCCTGTAAACTTGAATTTTTAAAGAAAACATTCGTTTTGGAACTTAGGATGTGGTTCCCGATTTCCTGATAGGGGGCAACAGGGGTGCGTTCTGTTTCCTGAGATCCAATTTCTTCTGGAATGCCCAGCTTTAAATCATTATAATTATATCGGAGCTCGGTTTTAAAGTTCGCTACCTGGTATGCCATACCTGTTTTAAGGTCATATTCGCTAAATCGTGAGTTGGTAACCCTTTCTCCATCGCCGGTTTTATAGTCGGCATGGGATGCCGCACTGCCACGGACCAAAAATTTAAACTTTTCGCCCGACGTCTGAAGTCCGGCATTTCCGTTCAGACCTATGGTATTGGAAAAATAATTGAGATTAACGTCACCAAGAGTGGTATTCGAAGGCGCGAATTTTTCTGGGTTCAGATAGAGTACGCCCCCCATGGCATCCGAACCATAGAGTAGGGAAGAAGGTCCTTTGATGACCTCGATGCTCTCGATACCGGCATCACTGATGCCCAATCCGTGCTCGTCCCCAAATTGCTGGTTTTCCAAACGCACCCCTTGCGTATAAACCACCACGCGATTGGAACTAAGGCCCCTGATCACGGGTTTTCCTATGCCCATACCCGTGGTAACGCTTTCAACCCCTGGAATATTGGTGAGGCCGTCAGATAGGGTAACGGCCCCGTTCGCTCTCAGTTCAGAAATGTTCGCGCGCTCCACTTTCATTACATTTTCACGTTGGAGTTTATGGAAGGGCGTCGAAACGATTACCTCTTCCATTTCTATGGCGGAAGGGGAAAGGATAATATCGAGCTTGTTTTCGCCTTCTACCAAAGATAAGGTCTTGGAAAAGGTTTCAAACCCGATAAAGGAAGCCAGAAGTTTATAATTGCCCTTTGGGAGGTTGTTCAGTTTGAAATAGCCCTTGTTATCGGTGACACTGCCTTTTTCCAGTTGGGGAAAATAGACTTCCACCCCTTCAAGTGGCATGCCGTTGGAAGCGTCTGTCACGGTCCCAGAAACCGCATTTTGGCCCTGTACAGACATACAAACGATTAGCAAAAAGAATATCAATAGATTATTTTTCATAACTTATTTAAAATGAATTGATTAAGATAAAAAAGATGTCAAAAAGTTATGAATGATAAGGGGGTGCCCGCAGGGAAAAATAAGGATCGAAATCTGGTTTAAAGTGCTGAAGAAATGGAAAGGGTCGCGATTTTACAACAGCATTGTTGAAGATGGCAATCGAATTTAAGGGCTGGTAATAGTTGGTGGTAAGCTTAATTTTTTGGAATTCACATACTACTTTGGTTTTATGGATGTGAACGCTGCCCTCCAGTTGACAAATTTGGTCATTGTGTTTGTGAAGCATATGTGCAAGCCGAAGCACGGACGGCGCCAAAAAACACAACCCCAAGGCTATCGCACAGGTAGAAACAATAATTTTTGGATATACTCGTCTCATAAAACAAATCTAATAAGAGCTTGGGGATTTCTTATGTTAACAAAAATGTAAATTATTTGAAGAGGAATCCAAGACCCATCCTGTTCAGCATCTTCTTTTCGAAGTTCCAAAAAAAAGTGAACTGCCCAAAGAGCCATCCAAAAGCGACCAAAAGGATCTGATATATAGGGAAGATGAGTAAGATTCTGGCGGTCCAGAAAAACCAGATATTTGATGTATCCCTTTCTATGCCAAAAAATGCGGTAACCGGTGCGGCCAACTTTGCAGCTGCAGAACCGGTAATGGCAAAGACCAAGAAGATGATCGCAATTTGAATATTGGATTCTATGCCCCAGCGTTTTTTTAGTCCGACCATGAATTGCTTTAATTTGATCAATGATAAATTTTATATACGGGGCACAAAGGGACCCAATTGTTGCTTATATTTTCTCTGGAAATAGATGAAGTAGTTGTAAAGCTTATAATTCAATTCGTAACCATAGTCGATATTGGCATCATAGTTAATTTGCATTTCGTATAACCCGGGATCAAAATCCTGGGGTTGCAAGACCCGCTGGTTCCAGTTCAGCACGTAGATACGATTTCGGTTTTCGAGCCAAGATTGGCCGTAGTAACCCTCAGGTCGGGCAACACTTGCCAACCAATAATTGAACCCCGGCTCAATGATGATGATTTCATATTCCGTTTTATCACTCCGAATCGCGACCGTATCACCTTCCTTTTGGTTAAAAGAATGGTTCTCGCGCTCAGAAATCCCGATCGCGCTTTTTGTATTGCCGCATCTTGCACCGACCATCGCAACGATCGCAAGTATAAGAAAACTTTTTGGGAATGATCTTATCATGCTTTGAAGTCAAAAGATGCCGATTTCAGGTAAAATCGGCATTCATTTATTAAGAACGGGATCTACTTACCGAACAGGCCTCCAAGGAGCCCACGTATACCACCTCTTTTTTTGCTTGTGCCCATGACCATACCGGCAACATCATCCAAAATGCTTCCATCGCCATCTGCATCCAATAGCGTGGTAATCAAACTTTGATTTTGCTGTGGTTGTCCGCCCAGCATACTTCCCAACAAACTGTTCATGCTGTTGGCATCCTGTACATTGCTCTGGGCTGTTTGTCTGCCGACATAGCCCATGACTATCGGGGCTGCAATTTTTAGGATTTGAGCGATTGAACCTGCATCCAGCCCTGATTTTTGGCTCAATGCGTTTTCTACTTGGGCTTGCTTTCCACCAAAGACGTGGCCCAATATCCCAGCACCATCACTGACTACGGATTCGCTCACTCCGCCACCGAAGAGTCCGCCCAGATCGTCCAAAATACTTCCGTCATGTTTGCTCGAAAGTGCGTTCATCAGGCCCTGTGCCCCTTGAGGGGAGGAGACATTTTTTTTCATTGCGCCCAAGAGCAGGGGCATGGCCATACTCAACACATCTGCCGTTTTATTTTCTGGCTGCCCGGTTTGGCCCGCGACGCCACTGATGAGTTGTTTGCCCATAGGGCTGTTCAATAAATCCAATAATCCTGCCATTTTATTATGATTTTTAGTTAGAGGGGTAAATTACAAAAACTGTATATAATCCCAATGGCCCAATACGTATTAAATTATCCCAGGAGTTCCTTGATCTGGGTGGCCAGTTCCATGCCGATTCTATCTTGTGCTTCAAGCGTGGCGGCCCCGATATGAGGGGTCAAAGAAATTTTGGGGTGCATCAAGATTTTGATTTCCGGGGAAGGTTCCGATTCAAAGACATCCAGTCCGGCGAACGAAACTTTTCCGTTTTCCAAGGCATCCACCAGGGCCACCTCGTCGAGAACTCCACCTCTTGCTGCATTGACAATACCAACGCCGTCTTTCATTCTTTCAAATTCCTTCTTTCCAATAGCATATTCCTTTTGGGCAGGAAGGTGAAGGGAAATGAAGTCGGCCTGCTTCAATACCTCATCCTTCGAAACAGATGCTAGTTCAAAACGTATGGTTTGACCATCGAAAAACGTTAATTGAAGCTCCGTTTTTGTAATCAAGGGATCGCAAAACAAAACCTTCATCCCAAGACCGAGGGCCATGCGCGCCGTGGCCTGTCCGATACGGCCAAAGCCAATCAGACCTAAGGTCTTGCCCTTGAGTTCAATGCCATGGGCATACGATTTTTTGAGTTGCTTGAATTTACTGTCACCGTCGAGAGGCATATTCCGATTGGCATCGTAAAGAAACCGGACCCCCCCGAACAAATGGGCGAACACCAATTCAGCGACCGATTCCGAGGAGGCAGCCGGGGTATTGATCACATGTAGCCCCTTTTGCTTGGCGTAGTCCACATCAATGTTATCCATGCCCACACCACCGCGGCCGATGAGCTTTAATGTTGGACAAGCATCGATCAGTTCTTTTCTGACTTGGGTCGCACTGCGCACCAAGAGTCCCGATATCTGGTGTTCGTTGATATAATTGACCAACTGCTCTTGGGCTACCTGAACGTTGATGACCTCAAAACCTGCGGTGGCCAAAGCGGTTTTACCGGAGGTTGAAATGCCATCATTTGCTAAAATTTTCATTCTTTTTTAGGTTGATTCTTACCTTGGGCGAAATACTTAAAATTTTACATCGATAACTCGGAGCCGGCGACCCTTTATTCCCGTTATAAGGTCTAGGCTTTCCGTTCCAATTCGCTCATCACTTCGACCAGGACACCGACACTCTCCAAGGGTAGTGCATTGTACATTGACGCCCTGTAACCCCCAACGGAACGATGTCCGTTAAGGCCTACCACTCCGGCTTCTTTCCACATGGCATCAAAAACATCTTTCAATTTATCTTCGGCCAGATTAAAGGTCGCATTCATGTTCGATCGATCTTCGATATTGGCGTAACCTTCGAATAATGGGTTCAGGTCTATTTCCGAATAGAGCAGTTTTGCCTTTTTTTCGTTGACCGTCTCGATCGCCGCGATACCCCCTAGGTTTTTCAACCACTCCAACGTCAACATAGACACGTAAACCGCAAAAACAGATGGGGTATTGAACATACTTTCCTTAGCAATTTGAACCCTATAGTCAAGAATGGAGGGAATGGCCCTACTGACTCTACCCAGGATCGATTCCTTGACGACAACCAAGGTTGCTCCGGCAGGACCCATATTTTTTTGGGCCCCCGCATAGATCAAATCGAATCCCGAAAAATCGAGTTGTCTTGAGAAAATATCCGAGCTCATGTCGCAGACGACAGGGGCATCGGTTTTAGGAAACTTTTTTATCTGTGTTCCGAATATGGTATTGTTGGAAGTCAGGTGCAGATAATCCAAGCCCGATGGTACGGCATAGCCCTTGGGGATGTATCTGAAATTTTCATCTTTTGATGACCCAACTTCCAAGACCTCTCCAAAAAGCTTTGCCTCTTTGATCGCATTGTTGCTCCAAGTTCCCGTATTGAGATATCCAGCTTTGGTTTCCAGCAAGTTATATGCGGTCATCACAAACTGTAGGCTGGCGCCGCCCTGTAGAAAGAGGGCCTTATAACCTTGACCTTCCAAACCCAAAAGTTCCAGCGCAAGGGCCTGAGCCTTTTCCATCACAGCCACAAAGTCTTTGCTTCGATGGGATATTTCGATTAGGGAAAGGCCGGAGCCATTGAAATCCATTACTGCTTCCGAGGCCTTCAATAGCACTTCCTGTGGCAGAATACATGGACCTGCACTAAAATTATGCTTCTTCATTTTACGATTTTGGTTAAGGATTCAAAGGTCTTAAATTTAGAGGGATTTATGGCTAAGGTATCACATTAAATCCACTATATTTTCAACAGGAAATCAACAACATCGATACCATCGGCATAATCGGTGAGCGAAGGAAACTGTGATTGTCCGAAGGGCACTTCCCCCTTCATAAAACCATCGCTGACGATACATTGAAGATTATCCCTGTCATTAAAAAGTTTAAGGTGTAGGTCATTGAGATCATTATATTTTTCATAGAACAAGGATGCTATCGGTGAGGCATTGCTTCGATCTTCCCTAAGCATCAAAAAGCCATTGTCCAATATCTTAAATTCAGACATTAGGTATACCGCCTTGTTATAGTCGTAGTTGTTCTGATACTTTTTTTGGTCAATGATGGTGTGGTAGGGATAAATGGCCTTAAAAAAAGTGTCAAAATCATAATTTTGCGGTACCAACAATTTGGAAACACTCCTACACCCAAGGCCATAATATCTAAAAACATCCTCACCCAGGGCCAATAACTGATCAGGCGTTTCTTTCCCGGAGAGCACCGCCACCGAATTCCGGTTTTTTCGGATAATATTGGGCCCTTTTCCAAAATAATGTTCAAAATAACGGGCCGTATTATTGCTTCCGGTTGCGATTACCGCATCAAACCCCTTCAACTGCCCTTCGACGATCAAAATCATATCATTGAAGGAGGGCTCGATGTTGGTTAGATAATCACTGATGAATTTGAAGAGGGCACGATCATTGGAAGAAAGTTTTACCATCGCAACATTTCCGGTGGAAAGCACGCACAGGAAATCATGGAAGCCCACTAGTGGTATATTGCCAGCCATTATAATGGCTACCATTAAGGGTTGGCGTTTCGGAATTTCATAATTGGCAAGCCATGCTCCTAAGGACTTTTCGTTCAATAAACGGCTCCAGTGCTGAAGTGCAAAAAGCACATTTTCCTCAGTGAACCATCCGTTTTGCTGCCCGGCCAAAATAATGGAGGCATCCAGGCGTTCTATCCATGGGTCCTCTTTTGAATCCCCTTTGCAGTAACGGTCAAGAAAGGTCCCAAGTTTAACAAAAGCTTTAAATGTTTTGTAATGCGCGTTCATATATTTGTGCAAAATGCGATTAGGGGCTACCTTTGTGCAAAAATAAGGATACTTTAACGATTTTGGTTATTGTATTAAATACCCGCACGGCTCGACAACAGTGCGGTATTCACCCTAACGTTAAAAAAATGGCAATAATAATAACAGACGAGTGCATCAATTGTGGGGCCTGCGAGCCCGAATGTCCAAATACGGCTATTTATGAAGGTGCGGATGAATGGCGATACGGCGACGGCACGTCGCTCAAGGGCAATGTCGTGCTCCCCGACGGGAAAGCGATTAATGCCGATGAAGTACAAGAACCAATCAGCGATGAAATCTATTATATTTCCCCGGATAAATGCACTGAATGTATGGGATTCCATGAAGAGCCGCAATGCGCGGCAGTATGTCCGGTAGACTGTTGTGTACCCGACCCAGACCATGTGGAATCGGAGGAAACGCTTTTGGCCAAACAAAAGTTCATGCATCCGGAAGGATAACAAATGCCCAATTCATCAATGCTGCCCCAAGGTTATTCCGGTTAGAACGACTTCCAAGATTGATGGCGGTTTAAAATTGTTTAAGGGAAAAAGCGGCAGCAGCCATCTTCCTTAAAACCAAGCCGTGGATTTGGATATTTTATGAAGTCGAAAGGCATTCCACCATAAAAAAAAGCTGCCCTAAGTAGGGC
>JBATHI010000015.1:0-6585 GCA_049666645.1 Flavobacteriaceae bacterium
CCGATAATTTATGCGCCTTCCATCATTCACGATATAGGTCTTGAAACGCCCCGCATGGTCGCCTATTTCATCGTGGTGTTGACCGAGTTTGTGCTGATATCGCTCTATAATATCCAAAACCAACTCGAATATCCTTTTGATGACCAAGGGCTTGACGACATTAAACTACAGAATTTCAGGATTGAAAGGTAATTTGGAATGAACCGGGTCTGACCGGGATTTCGGTTTGAAACCATTTGCTGCCATGGCATCGGTTTTCTTTCCATAACGGATGCCTTTTATGTGCCAACCACCATGAATCACCCATAACCACCATGAAAATATTTTACCACACAAAAAGGAAATTTCCTGTAGTTTTAGGCATGGCCTTTTTACTGCTCTTGGCCTGTAAGGAAAACAAAAAGGAGGAAACAAGGCTAGCCGTAAATGGTCTAGCAGATGAGGTTTCCGTGATCCGGGATGCGGCAGGCATCAACCACATTTATGCCAACAACCAAAGAGACCTTTTTTTCGCCCAAGGGTATTGTGCGGCAAAAGATCGGCTCTTTCAATTTGAAATTTGGAGGAGGCAGGCCACCGGTACCGTTGCGGAACTATTGGGGCCACGGGAGTTAAAGCGCGACATAGGCACCCGCCTGTTCCAGTTCAGGGGCGATATGGAAACGGAGATGAAGCACTACCATCCCGATGGTATCGAGATCATTACGGCCTATACCGATGGAGTGAACGCCTATATCGAGAAAGCACTTGAAAATCCGGAACTCCTGCCCCTCCCGTTCAGGGCCTTGGGCATCAAACCCCAAAAGTGGACGCCCGAAGTCATTGTTTCCAGGCATCAGGGCCTTTTGGGAAACATTACCGAAGAACTTGATTATGGCAGGGCCGTCGTTCAATTGGGCGTTGACAAGGTTAAGGAATATTCCTGGTTCCATCCCAAAGACCCCAATATGGCCCTGGATTCCGCTATCGATGGATCGCTGCTATCCCAAGATATTTTAGCGCTTTACAATGCCTATCGAAATCCTTTGGTGTTCCAACCCGAAGATGTGCTCCCGGAATTCCGTGCCGAAGCGGCCCAAAAGGTTGTTTTCAGAAGCCTCAACGATGCAGTACCGCAAAAAGATGCGCAGTTTTTAGGGAGCAACAATTGGGTCACGGCACCGGCGCTCGCAGCAGATAAACATGCCTATATGGCCAATGATCCGCATAGGAGGTTGGCCATTCCCTCGCTGCGCTATTGGGTGCACCTATCGGCCCCGGGCTGGAATGTGATAGGGGGTGGCGAGCCGGAAATTCCCGGGGTCTCCATAGGGCATAACGACCATGGCACATGGGGGCTGACGGTCTTTGAAACCGACGGGGAAGACCTGTATGTGTACGACCTTAACCCGGATAACCTGAACCAGTATAGGTACGGCGATGCTTGGGAAGACATGCGGCAGATTGAGGAATCCATAGCGGTCAAAAATAGCGAAGATGTTGCGGTTACCCTGAATTATACAAGACACGGACCGGTAACCCATATCGATTCTGTCCACCATAAGGCCTATGCCGTGAGGTGCGCTTGGCTCGAACCCGGCGGAGCCCCTTATTTGGCCTCCTTGCGGATGGATCAAGCCAAGACTTGGGAAGAATTCCGGGCTGCCTGCAATTACAGCAATATTCCCGGTGAAAACATGATCTGGGCCGACCCCCTGGGCAATATCGGATGGCAGGCCGTGGGCATCGCCCCGATCAGGCGGAATTTCAGCGGCATGGTCCCGGTTCCGGGAGACGGCCGCTATGAATGGGACGGCTACCTGCCGATTATTGAAAAGCCGAACCAATTCAATCCGACCAACGGCTTTATCGCCACGGCCAACCAGAATGTCACCCCTGACGACTACCCCCATTGGGATGCCATAGGCTATGGGTGGTCCGATCCCTTTCGGGGCATGAGGATCAACGAGGTTTTGGGGTCAAATTCAAAACTCGGGATGGAGGAAATGAAATCGCTGCAGACCGATTATTTGTCGATTCCGGCCCGCAATTTGGTCCCCTTGCTCATGCCACTGGAAACCAAAGAAGTGCGGATCATTGCCGCAAAAGACCTGCTCAAGGATTGGGATTATCGACTCGATAAAAATTCGATTGCCGCCGGCATTTATGTCGCTTGGGAGAAGGAGCTTCAATACCGACTCCTGGATTATTTTCCCGATCCCGGGGCTGAAATACTCATCGATAACCTACAGATGGGAAGGTTGCTGCCCTGGATCCTTCGTCCCGAGACCAAATTCGGGCCCAATGCACAAGCGAAAAGGGATGCTTATTTGATCGGCACTTTCGAATCGGCGGTTATGGCCCTAACCGATAAACTGGGACAGAATATGGGCCGTTGGCAATACGGACAAGCAGCCTACAAGCACGTGCAGATCAAGCATCCCTTGGGCGATGTGGTCAATACCGATTTACGGTCGCGTTTGAACACCAGCCTAAAACCAAGGGGCGGAAACCAGCATACCCCAGGTTCTACGGGTAGTTCCGATGGCCAATTGTATGGGGCGACCTTTAAGATCATTGTGGATGTCAACGATTGGGACAATACCGTGGGTACCAATCCGCCCGGACAATCGGGAGATCCGGAAAGCCCCTATTACAAAAATCTATATGACCAATGGGCCGATGACGGGTATTTTCCGGTCTATTTTTCAAAGACCAAGATCGATTCGATGGGGCAGGAGCGCACCCTACTTTTGCCCAGGTAAACCATTTCGTTCGTTTCGGATCGGATTTTGGAGCGTAATATCCTTGCCATGGGAAAGAATCTTTCAGGAAATTCTTATCTTTCTGTATAACTTTCATCATGATGCCGCAACAATTGGGAATGTCCATAACGCGCCTTGGCCCGTTATTCAATTTTCTTTGCCTGATGGCTCTTTTGTCGGGCTGTGAATCGAGGCAGCTCGATTTGCCGGCGGGGTTTCGGATACATCCCGATTTCCACATGCAATTGGTGGCCTCTGAACCGTTGCTCTTCGACCCCGTTGACCTACAGTTCGATGAACAGGGCCGCACCTACGTGCTGGAGATGCCGGGATACCCCAATCGGGATGCCGAAAGCCGTTTGGTAGAACTCATCGATTCGGACAAGGACGGTATTTATGATCGAAGACAATTGATGGATGACAGTTTGGGGATCGCTTCCTCCTTCATGCCCTACAAAAAAGGTTTTTTGGTAGCTTCGCCCCCTTATCTGCTTTGGATTGCGGATACCGATGGGGACGGGACGATCGACTCCCGCCAAAAGCTGATGGATGGGTTCAGTACCGGAAACCTTCAGCATAATTTCAATGGTTTGAACTATGGCCTGGACAATTGGATCTATGCCGCCAACGGGGGCAATTCCGGGGAGCCATTTTTTGAAGCACATCCTGAAGAAGCCATCGATCTCCGGGGCGGGGATGTTAAATTTGATCTGGAAGCCGAACAATTAGTGCGGATCGGGGAATCTTCGGGCGGTTTTAAATTGACGTTTGACGATTGGGGACGTCTTTATGAAACCCATAATTTGGAACATGTTTCCCAACTGCTGTTCGAAGATCGTTATTTGGAAGGATTGCCTTTGGCCACCGCCCATGCTATGACCAATATCAGTGATCACGAAGACAACGGTCTTGCACGGATCTATCCCGTTGGGGAGCAGGAGACCAGGGTAAACCATCCAGAGCAAGCGGGCTACTTTTCGGGGGCTTGCGGCATTACGCACTATGGCGGTGGGGCTTTCCCCAGTGCATTCAACAACAGTCTTCTGGTAGCCGATTGCGTATTGAACCTCGTCCATATCGATGCCCTGTCAAATGATGGCAGCGCCATGAAGGCATCCAGGATCATCGACAAAGCGGAGTTTTTGGCCTCCAAAGACCGGTCTTTCAGGCCAGTGAACATGTCGGTTGGACCCGACGGCGCCCTATATGTAATCGATATGCACAGGGAGGTCATTGAGCATCCCGAATGGATTCCCGACCAATTGGAGGAAACCATGGACCTAGAAGCAGGGAAAGACAAAGGACGGATTTATAGAATAACGCCAAAGGACAACTGGTCGCCAATCCCATTGGATTTCGACCCATCGGATACCCCTTCCCTTGTAAAAGCATTGGGCAATGCGAACCAATGGACTCGCTTAACGGCCCAACGTGTGCTGGTCAGCAATAAAACTACATCGGCCATCCCATTGTTGAAGGAAGCCCTGAACAATTCAAAAAACCCATTGGGCAGGTTGCACTGCTATTGGACCCTGGAAGGGCTGCAGGCCTTTGAGGCGCCACAATTAAAAATCGCTCTTAGGGATCCCGTTCCGGAAATTCGTGAAAATGCGGTTAAAATTGCCGAGCGGCATTTGAACGACGAAAGCGGGCTGGTGGAAGATGTCATTGCACTGACCAAAGATCCCGATGCCAAGGTGCGTTTGCGTTCGGTACTGGCTTTGGGTACCCTTTCGGATAGAGCATACAATGAAAACCAGAACGCCATTCTGACGGCCTTGTCGGATTTGGTCTCGGAAATGCCCATTGATGGATGGGCCTCCAAAGCACTGGCCGCAAGTGTACAACGGCAGGCCTTGCCTTTTTCATTATCGATCTTGGCACGGAATGAAGGTCAGCTTCCTCCGGCAAAATTGGATATCATTTCGATGCTGACAGAGAAAATGGCAAAAGACGGCGATCTGGAAGCTTTGACAACTTTGATTTCGACCTGCCATGGGCAGAAAATGGAAGTAGCCCCCCAAACCGCCCTGATCGAGGCCATGGCAAGGGGCTGGGGGAAACGATCCGAAGCACAACGGTCGCCACCCGATCCCATGAAATTCTTAAGGACACTTGGTTTGTTGGAATCCCAAAACGAAATCGCCTTATTGAGGGCTTCCGGCCAATTAAGGCAAAATATGGGATTGCCCGCATCAAATGGTCTAAAGGTTTTGATGCATGCCACCAAGGTCTCTGTTTTCGATTCCGCATTGCCGGCCGAACAGCGCTTGGAACAGCTCAAGCTCCTCGCCCTTGAAGATTTCGAAGAAAGGCGCACTGTTCTGTTCCAACTTTTGGATAGCAAACAGCCACTGGTCCTGCAAGAAGAAGCGCTTTCCCAACTGGGGCAAAGGAACGACCCCACTGTTGGGGAAAAAATATTGGAACTATGGCCCATATTGGGGCCGAATAGCCGAAAGACGGCCACCGATATTCTTTTGTACAAGTCTTTTAACCATGGCCTTTTACTGACCGCCATGGAAACGGGCAAGGTCAATTTGGGGGAGTTCAATTTAGATTTGGAAAGACGCCGTGTGCTTTTATTTTCCGATGACCAAAGCGTTAGGAACCGGGCCAAATTGTTGTTCAACGATGCAGGCGTGGTGACCAGAAAGGCTGCGATTGAAAAAATGCGGCCCGCACTCACCTTAAAGGGTTCGGCCGATGCCGGGGCCCAAATATTCAATGTGCAATGTGCCCAGTGCCATCGATATGGAAATATGGGAAAGGAAGTCGGACCTGTTTTGACCGAGGTAAGCAGAAAAAGCAAAGAAGCCCTATTATATGACATATTGGATCCGAATGCGGCAGTAGATACCCAATATCTGAACCATCAGGTCAAGACCAAAGAAGGCAACATCTTTTCAGGCTTGGTGTCCCATGAAAGCGATCTTGAAATATCATTGAAGATGATCGGGGGGAGCGAGAAAACAATTCCCAAATCAAATATAGAACAATTTACTTCCTTGGGCATGTCCTTGATGTTAGAAGGACTTGAAGCCAATATCAACCCACAGGAAATGGCAAATCTTTTGGCTTTTTTACAGCAAACCCCTTCGAAATTTTAGAAAGTCCAGGTAAGATATTCCGGGCAATGGAAATCTTTAAAACGTTACCTGGTAGCAACATGAAAAGAAAAAGGCCAATTTCGCCTGCTGTTATTTTTCCACACGTTGCAAGTCAAGGTCTTGAAAATCGAAACTAAAATCGATGTTGGGCGAAATGCCCTTTAACTTCAGACCGATGGCCTTGCCGTTTTCATCAAGACGGAACATCGCGAAGGCATCGGCATTCATGTCTTGGTATTCCCATTTCACGGCAAAAGTGTTCGCTTTATAAAATTGCATGGGCCCGTTCAGTTTCGGGGACCGTTCACTTTTGATCCAAAGCTGATTTCCCTTCAAAAACACTTCCATACGGCCGAACCATGCATCTCCGTAGGTTCCCAAATAATCACTTGAATTGATTTTTGTGTTTTTTGCGGCCTTTACGGTTTCCCAAACCGCGGTGGTGACCGCATCGCCCTCCGCCTTGTTCTTTTGTAGCCATTCATAATTTTTTTCTACCCATTGCCCATCTTCAAGGCCAAGGTAAGCATCAACGATGGTTTGGGAAACGGATCCGAAAAATACGCCGCCACCGGGTTCGGTATTGGTCAGGACCACCACCCCGAGATTTAGATCGGGAACCAATATGGTTTTGGAGAGCATTCCCGGCAGTCCGCCTGTATGTGATACCATCATGTTGCCCAAGGCATCGGTCAGGAACCAACCCAAACCGTAGCCCGCAAAATGTGCCT
>JBATHI010000016.1:0-2160 GCA_049666645.1 Flavobacteriaceae bacterium
CCTTTAGACAGGTCCCTGAGAAATTTTTTTTGCCCCAAGATCTCCCCATGGAAGAAGTCTTCAAAACCGGCCAGAAGGCCATCAACATCGGCTTTGTTTGCCCCCCTGAGTTCCCCGATAAAATAAAAATACTCTTCCGGGGTCAAATAACCGATCAGAAAGGATTCATCGATAAAGGCCGATGTAAACGGTTTCCAGGCTTCACTGGAATTCACCTGTACCTCGTTATTGGTTATATTGCCCGTACTGGGCTGAATCAAATCGAGCAATAGGCTGAAGAAGGTGGTCTTCCCCGCCCCATTGTTGCCGACCAGGCCAAAACTTTGCCCCTTGGGTATTTCCAAGTTTTCTATATGCAGAACGGTTTGGTTGCCGTATTTTTTCGTGAGGTTTTTCGTGATGATCATATATTGGAACGATTAGCTGTTTTTTTCCTTGAAGCCAGCGACCATGGCATATTTCTTTTTTCGGTAGGCCGCAATTACCAAATCCATCAATGGTTTCCTAAAGGCGATGCCGACCAGTCCAAGGGAACAGAGTACCCCAATGGCCAATTCGAAGGAAACAAAGGTTTTTATGAGAAAATAGATCAGACATGGGACGACCATTAAGGGCAACATTACCAGAAATTGCGTGGCACTGGTACCTTGCATATTGCCCAAGGCACTTTTGGTGAGGTCGATCCTTTTTCGGTTGAAAGAACCAAAGAAAAGAATGACCGGTATATTAACGCCAAAATTATACGCGGCGCAGGCGAAGTTGATGGCCAAGGCCTTCCAGCCAAAATACACATAGGGGATGGAAAGGAGGAACATCACCACGATGCTCAATGAAATGAGCGCCACTTTCGATTCGAGGTATTTTTTTAAGGGAATATTTTGGGACATCATCATGCTATAGTACTCACTGTCCCAGGCCGGGATGAACTGCCCAAAGTTGGCAAGAAACATTCCGGTCATAAAAATACCTACAAAAACAAAGATGGAGGAGGTAGGCCCATAGGTTCCAGTGCCATAAAAGATCAAACCATAAAGAATCATGGCCAAGGATATGAAAACCTGCATTTTGGTGCGCTTGTTGCGCCATATCAACTTCAGGTCAAGTTGAACGAACGGTGCAATATCACCAAAACGCTTCGTCCACGCCAAGTCGGAGGTCACCACTTCCTGGATTTTTTGCCTTAAGGAAGCGTCCAGAAATATCCTATCCCTCAAAAATCGGAAATTGATGAGGTAGGTGGCGATCGCTATGGCCAGGGGGACGATTGAAATCGCCGGTTGTTCATAGAGTGCATAAAAAACGCTGCCCAGAAAGGCCGTGATTGGGAAAAGTGCGAAATAATCGATGGCATACAGCGCCAAAATGAGGGCCCCTATCAATATTAGGGCCCTATCGCTCTTGTGGATGATGAAGTTGATATAATTTACCGCCAAAACAATGCCTATGATCGAGAGCAGCCATAGCAACACGGGCATTACGGGATAATCCTTAATGATCAAGACCGTCGCAAACGGAACAAAGAAAAAGAGGGTCAAGAAATTATAAAATGACAGTCCGGAACGTATCAGGATATAATGGGTAATACTGCTTTTCTTGATGGGAAGGGTCAAAAAGGGTTTAATGTCCATCACCGGAAGTTTCTGCATAAAATAGCGCAGAAAGAGTTCGGCCAAGATCCAATACACCATATACTGGGAGACCACCATCAGCGGATCTGCCCCAGGCATGGTTTTTTCAAGGATAAAATAAAGTCCGGCACCCGACAATGCCAGGGAGCCAAGAATATAAAGCCCGAAAAAGCCCATGAGCAGCTTAACGGCCAAACTTTTTCCCATCGAGGAAGAACGGAAGAAAGATTTCCATTGCAGGGCCACAAAATGTTTGAACATAAGGGGTGGGAATTTTGTTCGGTTCGTTAGTGGTTAAAATAGTGATAATGTTACAGCCGTCCGGGTTTTTTTTTCATTATAGGTTTCAAATAGGAGTTCCAATGCTTAGTTTTGCACCAAAAATTGTATATATGCCCTCTTTTTATCCCTTAAAGGTAAGACGCATTCGAACGCTGACTCCGAGTTCGGTGGCGGTTACCCTCTCGATTCCCAAAGATCTCATACAGACCTTTGCCTTTACCCCGGGTCAGTACATCACCATCAAAAAAGA
>JBATHI010000017.1:0-9029 GCA_049666645.1 Flavobacteriaceae bacterium
CGGTAATATTTTTCGTCAAAGATGTCGACCAGGTTATTTACGCCCATGGTGAGGCCGATCTTTGCTTTGGTGTAGTTGTTGAAGTATTCCACGAGTTTATAGTACTCCTGAAATTTCGAAATCATTACCGTTTGGCCCAAGGAACAAAGCAGCTCGGCACGATCCATGAAATCTTGTTCATCGATTTCTCCCGAAGCCCTTAGGTTGCTCAAGGTTATTTCAAAAATAATGATGGTATTGTCGGGGTCGACCGATGGATCCCTGATAAAAATATCAAAGGATTTATGGTACATATCCGTATTTACCTTGGTCACCGGCCTAAAACTTCCCCTGAGGGCCAGAATGTTCTTCTTATATAACTCTGCCGCCGGCAATAGATTATTTCCGTCAGGCCCGAACATCACCGCATCGGTCATATCGTTCCGTATCAACTGAAGACTCATCAATCGATTGTCGACGTCCTTAAAATTGGGCCCTGAAAAATTCACCATATCAATTTCTATGGTATCCTTATCGATATGGTCGTATAAATATTTTAATAATTTCCTTGGCTTGTCGTATTTATAGAAGGCACCGTAAATAAGGTTCACCCCAACGGTCCCTAAGGTTTCCTGTTGCAGTCTGGCCTCATTTTGTTTGAATCGGATGTGTAGTATTATTTCATCCAATTCTTCCTGTTCCGGATCTAATTGGTATCGTATTCCGAGCCATCCATGGCCTTTGTAGCGTTTCGAAAAATCGATGGTGGCCACCGTATTCGCATATGCAAAGAACAATCTTTCAGGGTGCTTCTTTCGACTGATGCGCTCTTTCATGAGGCCCATCTCATGTTCCAGCATTTTCTTCAAACGCGATTCCGTGACATAACGCCCATCTTCCTCCACCCCGTAAATGGCATCGCTGAAATCTTTATCGTAAGCACTCATGGCTTTGGCTATGGTTCCGGAAGCCCCGCCCGATCTAAAGAAGTGCCTCGCGGTTTCCTGTCCCGCGCCTATTTCAGCAAAAGTCCCGTAAATATCCGGATTTAGGTTGATTCTTAAGGTCTTAGCCTTGAGAGATGGAATGTTTTCAAATGCGGAGTCCCTATCTAGAACTGAAGCCATTTTAAGTATTTTGCTTTGAACAAAGTTAAGAAGAATGGGCCATCTTTTAAGCAATTATGTTATAAATTTGAACTTCATACCAATTGTTTTGAAAATCACTTTTTTAGGAACGGGAACATCTCAGGGTATACCGGTAATCGGCAGTAAGCACCCGGTTTGCTTGAGCAAGAACCCAAAAGATAAAAGACTTCGCGTTTCGGTCATGGTTTCTTGGGACGATCATAATATCGTAATCGACTGTGGGCCCGATTTTCGTCAACAAATGTTGCGGCATAATGTGTCAAAAATCGATGGCATCCTCTTTACCCATGAGCACGCCGATCATACCGCGGGAATCGATGATATCCGCCCCTTTTTCTTCAGACAGGGCGATATCCCCATCTATGCGCAGGAACGTGTGGTTGCTTCCCTCAAGAAGCGATTTGATTACATTTTTGCCGATGAGAATCGATATCCTGGCGCACCTGCCGTGGCCGTGCACACCATCAACAAAAACACCCCTTTTAAAATAGGCGATGTTCTCGTGGTGCCCGTTGAAGCCCTTCATAATCGCCTCTCCCTCCTCGGTTTTCGCATGAACGATTTTACCTACCTGACCGATGTGAAGACCATGGAGGAAAAGGAGATCGAAAAAATAATTGGGACCAAAATATTGGTGGTCAACGCATTGAGGGAAGAACCCCACCATTCCCACTTCAACCTGGAGGAAGCGTTGGCCTTTGTGGACAAGGTAAAGCCCCAAACTGCCTATTTCACCCATATCAGCCATTTGTTGGGATTTCATGATGAGGTTGAAAAAAAACTACCGAAAAACGTACATTTGGCCTTTGACAATTTGATAATAGACCTTTAAACGGCGAAAAATGGTGGAAACAAAATATGAAGAGCCTTTATAAAATTAACCCAATCGTGATTCCGTGAAAAATAAAATTTATCTCTACCTCTTTATCTTCTCCGCACTGATCTGTCTCTACCTTTTTGTGAGCGGCGGTAAAATGGCAACGGCAAAGGACGATTCCATAAAAAATCTGCAAACCGAAGTGGAACGGCTCAAGGATTCAGTGCAAAGAACCCAGCTAAAGGCTTTGGACATGCAATATTTTTCCTTGGAGAACAATGATGATGCCATGGCATATTACGAATATCTGAACCTGAAAGACCCATCTCGTTATGTTGCCGACAAGCTTCTCGAAACGAATGAGCGCAAGGGGGATAACCCGCTGATACCTTATGAGGGCATGGAGAACGATTTCAAAATCAATAAAATAAAGCTGTTGAACCACAAATGGATCATCGCTGATTTTTCGGATGGAAAGTATTGGGGCGAATTGTTGATCAAGTATGAACTCAAAGATGATCTAGGGGTCGATTTTACAACAATGGACCACCTATTGTATTCCCGGAGCAACTAGGCGTTTTTAAGGAGCCATTTTTTGAAACTATCGAAGTTGCGGGGCGAAACGCCATGGCCGACAGGGAACTCTTCATACACATAGGGTATGTTCAAACTTTCAAGGAATTTCGGAATACGCTGCGCCCATTCAGATGGTATTACCTGATCTACCTGCCCATGCGACGCATAAATCTTCAATTGATCATGGTTTTTTTCACGATATCCGGCCACCAGTATTTTTTCGTTGATATAGCCGCTCAGTCCGATTACCCGTTTTATTTTTTCAGGATAGGAAAGGCCTATCGCATAACTCAATATGGTTCCTTGGCTGAATCCGAGCAGGGTTATGTCCCGATCATCCAAGCCATAGGCCGAACAGGCTTCCCCGATGAAGCGCACTACCTTGTCCCTTGAACCGATGGCCTGTTGGTCATCGCTCCACTTTCGCTGATCCGCATCAAAATGGATCGCATACCAGGCGTACCCAAATGGTTCCAGGGCATACGGGGCACGGACCGAAACAATGGCGTATTTCCCGGGCAATTCGGGAGCGAATGAAAACAGATCTTCCTCGTTGCTGCCATAACCATGGAGCATAAAAATTACGGGTGCTTTTCCCGATGTGAGTTCGGAGGGTTTGATAAGATGTACCAAGGAGAGTGGGGCAGTGGTCATTTTATGGTATGAAGGTGAACCATTTTTGAAAAAAGGGACCCAGTACGGGAACATTGTTCAATTTGCCGCTTATGGCCCCGATAAAGCCATAGCCCCACAGCACCAAATAACAGATATAGAGTCCGTACCAGGCATAGACATTGAACCACTGGCTCAAAAAAAGTGCGAAGGCCAAGAAGAAAAGATGTAAACCGAAGGCCTGTCTGATATGGAATCGGGCATAGGCATTTTTGCTTTCCATGTTCATGCTCAGGGCGATCAATGCCCCAACCATGGTGAGATAGGCGACCACAGCCGTTGTTCTTCCTCTTTTTACTTCTTCCATAGGACTAAAGTTAGGGCAACAAAAAATATTGCACAAAAAAAAAGAGGTCCGTTGCAGACCTCAATCATCTTGTTTTCAAAAAGCATCAACCCCCAATGGTTCCTATGACAGGAAGCGGTTGTTCCTTGAGATTGATCGCGTTCACGATGCCCATGATCCATAATACCAGGACCAGAACGGAAATCACCGTTGTGATTATTCCAACTCCTGAAGGGAGAAACATTCCCAAAACGTAGTTTGCGATGCCCAAAATGGCAACCCTTAACGATTGCCCGATATGGAATGAGGTAAATTCATTTTTTTTATCATTGTTCACGATAAAGGCAATCAGCAGGCCTATCCAAGTGATGTAGCATACTATGGCCATTGTTTTTCCGGCTTCTTTTGTTTGTTGATCCACTTTTAATTGATTTTTAGGTTGGCTAATATATTGTCTCTCTAATTTAATCAAATAATCAACATGTTGTTGCAAACCGTTCCATAAACGGTACCCCTCATTGTATTTCCAAGAAAAGCGGAATTTTTTGAGGTACTGATCAGGTTCTCCTTTTCCTGGACATATTCAGATTCGGTCTCGAACAAACTCAGACATGCGGGTTCCCCTTCCTTAATTTTTGGGCTAACCAACCCATATCGTTCCCTGCCTCTGGTCAATAGGGTCACGGCCATCTCAGCTCCGAATATTTGGTTCAGGATGCCAAAAGCGCTTTCCAGCCCGATGGTTCCGTAAGCCGCATTGTCGAATTCGATTCGTTTCTGTTCGATATCCATGGGGGTATGGTTCGTGGTCACAAAATCGACGACCCCATCCTTAAGCCCCTTGATCAATGCTTTGACATCGCTGATGTTCCTCAAAGGAGGCAACACCTTGAAATGGGTATCGAAGCCTTCCAGTTCTTTTTCGGTGAACCATAAATGATGTACCGACACGCTACAACTAACGTCCAAACCTTTTTTCTTGGCTTCTGCAATCAACTTTACTGAGGCTGCCGTTGAAATGGTAGGGATATGCAAGGATCCGCCACTATACTGCAAAATATCCAGATCGCGTGAAATTTGAAGTTCTTCCGCCAAGGAAGGAATCCCCTTTAGTCCGAGCATTGTCGCCGTGGGCCCCTCATTCACAATGCCTTTCCCTGCAATTTGCAGGTCCATGGGAAAAGAATAAATGAGACCCTCAAAATTCTGACTGTACTGGAGCGCGATCTTGAACAGGTTGGGATTCTGCAATGGGCGTTCAAAATCGTAAAAGCCCACTGCACCGGCATTCTTCATATCGAAGAGCTCGGCCAAACTTTCGCCTGCCGCCTTAACGGTGAGGGTACCCAATGGATGCAAGTTGGTCGCTTGCGATTTTGAGGCATTGATCAGAAAAATAATATCGGAGCTGCTATCGGGTACCGGATGGGAATTCGGGTTGAGCACAATATCGGTAAACCCACTTTTTCCGGCAGTATATAGTCCGTTTGCTATCGTTTCCCGCTCCTCGTAACCAGGTTCGCCGAAGCAAACACCGCTGTCGAACCAGCCAATAGAAACATGGAGGTTTTTAAGATCGACCACCCGGGCATTTTGCGAGGGTTCCAATTTTTGTGCGATTTTATCGATGATACCGTTTTTGATAAAGATGTCGCGCTTTTTTAAATGGAGCTCCTTATTGGATCCATCGATTATTGTAGCCGATTTGAGCAGTATGTTCATTTTCCTTGTTTACGGATATCGTTTTCGATTTTCTTGGGCATTTTACCGACTTTCATTTTGCGCATCGAAGTCATAGGGAGTGGTTTATTTAAATAGTTTTTGGATAATCATTTCAACCGCGAGCAAAAGCAATGCTAAAATAACAAACCATTTCCAAAGCTCGGTTATGCGATTGTCTTTTTCCATGTTCTCAAAAAGCGCATCGACCGAAGTATCCTTGCTGGCATTTTTAAGTTGCTCCAGGTTGAGGTAATCCAATCTGCTTTCCTTTCGGTCATAATTGAAGCTTATTTTACCCAATTCCATGTCATCTTCCATAATGCCGTAAATACCGTCTTCACCCAAACCTTGGTCGAAACTCAAGGTTACCTTATTGGCCAAGGATTGTTGCTGAGGAATAAATTCGTAAGCGCCTTTTGTTAATTTAAGGATGCGGTCTTTGGCAAGAACTACGGGAATATCGAGCTTTTCGGGTCGGCCCAAAACCGAATATAATTGTTGCATTTTGAGACTGTTGAGTCCCATTTGATAAAAGGTAGGTACAATTAGGGGGGAATTTTTGAAATTGGTGTTTGCTTCGTTCAACGGTGCCGTGAATAGGAATATGCCGTCAATGCCGGTTAAAAAAGGAGCATTGTCCTGAAAGGATAAGAGAACGGGGGCATTGGTTTTAATGCTATAGTATTCCTTCAATTTTGGAAATTGAAAGTTGACCACTTTTCCTTCAAATACATTGCTATAAAGGGGATGGGAAAACGATATGCCCGTAATGTTTTGCTCCGACTGTACTTTTTCTTGCACCACGGTCGCAAAATAGTTGGCCATGAGTATATTATAGGAATTATAATCCAGGTCTTTGGAAGGGATCACTACCAAATTCCCCCCATTTTCGGTAAATGATTTCAAAATGCCGACCATAGGGTTGGGAATATTGACCAGTTCATTGAGGATGATCAAATTTTGATTGGGTATATCCGCATAATTCAAGTTTTTGAGCGCTGTAAATGAAAATTGAAATTCATCTTCGGTAAAGATGCGCCGAAGGAAGTCGTCATTGGCATCTCCTATCGACAGCACCTTTATTTTATCCCTTTTATTGAGATTGAAATAAAAGTGGTTGTCATAAACCAGATCGTTATCCAAAATCTCGAGCTTTGCATCGATTGCTTCATTGAGGGGCAATGTAAACTTGACCATGGCCTTGCCATCGGCATCAAAAATGGCTGCGGTCTTTGCGATCAATCTTTCCCCATCATAAAGCGAAACCGGCGTATTTTCACTCTGGCCATAACTCGATAGCACGGCCGTAATTTCAATGTTTTCCGAGGTTTCATCACTAGCATAAAGACTATCGATGGAAATATTCCGGTTCTCGTCGGGCCGCTGTTGTACCAGATGATATTGTATTTGATCGGTAGAATCCATCGGTATCGACCCCAAATTGCCCTGAAAATCGGAAATGATGATCAAGTGCTTTTCATTATCGGTCGACGCACTGAAATAGGTTTTGCCCTTGAGCGTAATTTCCTTTAAGTTCAATGGCTTGATGGTATAGTCAAGACCCAGCAAATCGTTATTGATGTCGGTCATGTCTGTATTTTCATATTCCTTTTCATTGGTAAATAAAGTGAAGACATCAACATTGGAAGCGGATCGGATCAATCCTTGTACTGCATTTTCCAGCAAAGTGTTTCCTTCCGCCTTGGCTTGCATGCTGAACGAATCATCGAGATAAATGACCAGTTCCTTCTGTTTCAAGGCAGATTCTTCCGCAAAAAATGGTTGCGCAAAAGCAAAGACCAGGGCCGTGATCAAGGCCATCCTGGTGAGGAGCAACAACCATTTTTTCAGGGTATTGCTGCGCCTCGATTGAGAGGCTACCTTTTTAAGAAATTTGACGTTGGTAAACGCGGTCTTTTTATAGCGACGAAGTTGGAAAAGATGGACTAAAATTGGAATAAGCAGTAGGAGGAGGGCCCAAAGGAGTTCTGGATATTTAAACTGCATTTCCTGATTTGATTAGGCAAATATAGCTAAAAATGATTTTGGAACCGTTTCCGATCTACCCAAAATCCACTTGCCAAAATGAATAAAAAAGCACAGTTGGCTGTCTTTGCACAGCACTTTTGGCGTGCCGCTAACGACTAACAGAAGAAATAGTAATCCACTCCTTCCTTTTTCCCCAAGCCAACAAAATAGTCCCGGATCTGTGTTTGGGCCGCTTCATTGGCAACGGTGATGATGCTTTGGGCATTGTCAAAACCCGCATATCGATCGAAATGTAACATCTCATGGCCATAGATCGATTTTCCGATTTTTTTTGGGTTATCACAGATCCAATGAAATCCAATTTTTTGTTTTACCAACTGTCGTGCGATTTCCTTTCCCTTATTGCCTGCGCCCCAGAGCACCAAAGGGCGGTTGACATCCCGATCCAATGTTAGAAAATAGAAAAGCTTGATGCCCAAAAAATAGTTTTGGGCATAGTGTTCGCTGGTCCTGGAGGTACGGGAATCGTAATCGCGCCAATGATGTAGAACCTGGTCACAAGGAATGCACATCAGCTTCTTTTCGTAAAACCGGAACGTCAGGTCATAATCTTCAGGGTAACGGTCGGGTTCAAATGCCCCACACGCATCAAGATCACCCCGGCGCACCATCCAACAAGGGGAGGGAATGACACATTCCTTATAGATCTCCTCGAAATTGCCCCCTCTGGCAGTAAGGGCGTTCAACCAATGTTCATAGCGTTCATATCCATTGCTGATGCCGCGATGCGAGAAATACTTGACCTTCCCTATGGCAATATGCCCGCCACCCTTGGCACGCAAAGCGTTGACCATTACCTCCAATTTTTGGGGACTCATGATATCATCGGAATCCATCCGAGTGATCAGCTCACCTTGGGAGGCTGCATAAGCCGTCTTCAAGGCATCGATGATGCCATTGCCCCCATTGTCGAAGTTTTTTATTCTCGGATCGTTTTGGGCAAATTGATCCATGATTTCCCGGCTTTGGTCGGACGAATGGTCATTCACCGCCAGGACTTCCCAATGGGAATAGCCTTGGGCAAGTACCGAAAGTATGCAGTCGCGAAGATACTCCTCCGTGTTTTTATAGGGAATGAGGATACTGACCAAAGGCAATTTCATGGCTGCAATGTAGTAAAAATGCCTTTTTTAGAGGGCAAAATGGTTTCAGTGATCTGCATTTTAAAAGAATAATTCTTTCAAATCGTTTTAGCTAATAGAAAAAGCTTTCTATATTTGCACCCGCATTGGAGAAATGGCAGAGCGGTCGAATGCGGCAGTCTTGAAAACTGTTGAGGGTCACACCTCCGGGGGTTCGAATCCCTCTTTCTCCGCAAAAGGAAACCCATAACGAACGTTATGGGTTTTTTGTTTTCTGGAGCCTCCGAAGTTCACTTCGAGGAGGCAGAAGGAAACAAAAAATCAGCAAGCGCCAGCTTGTTATGGTTTCCATGCTTGCCTGGGATCTCCTTTTTAGGATGCACGCAGTGAATCCCGAAAAGCTTGCTTGGGCGAAGGCAGAAGGAAACAAAAAATCGGCAAGCGCCAGCTTGTTATGGTTTCCATGCTTGCCCGGGATCTCCTTTTTGGGATGCACGCAGTGAATCCCCGGACAGCTTGCCCAGGGAACAGCGGCGAAAAACAAAAATTCAGCAAGCGCCAGCATGTTATGGTTTCCATGCTTGCCCGGGATCTCCTTTTTGGGATGCACGCGGTGAATCCCCGATGTTCTTGCTTCGGCAACGGCAATGGAAACAAAAAAGCACGACATGCCTTGGCGTGTTGTCGGTTTCCATACT
>JBATHI010000018.1:0-13921 GCA_049666645.1 Flavobacteriaceae bacterium
GACGGACTCGGTGGCTGTATGTTTATCGGCTCAAAGGATACCTTGATCTGCGACTGTGGCGGCTTCAATCCGAGATTGCTTTCAGGTCGCATACCGGATGTGGCCCCTCATATGCGACGCATCCCCGGGGCAATTGGTTATATCGATGGACCACATGAACAGGACTGGATCCGGGCCTGTAAGGAATCTCCGGAGAACAGGACCGAGGGGTCCGCAAATTTTGGCTATGCCGGACCTTTTAACGAAATGGTATTATTGGGGGTTTTGGCCATAAGGCTCAAGGGCTTGAACAAAATATTGAAATGGGACGGCGCACAGATGAAGTTCACCAACATTGGCGCCAATGAGTCGATGGATGTGGTCAAAACCTTTGGATTTGAAATGGTCGACGGGCTGCCCCAATGGAATGTGGAGCAGGTACATCTCAATGCATTCGATGCGGCCAATGAATATATAAAACATACCTATCGGAACGGTTGGGAATTGCCACCGATGCCGGTGTAAATAATCAATATGACCAAAGCCCTCCACATAGGATTGACCTTTTGCCAAATCAGCACCGGATCAACCCGGGGCGGTTTTTAACTTCAGTCATTAAAACGGGATGGCTTTCAATGGTCAAAAACCAATGTCCCGCTTGCTTCCTGTTCCTTAAATTGTTTGACCAAGTTCAGGGCATCGGGAATAACATCGCTGCAGAGGACGATCAGGGAGCCGGGGATTGCATTTTTTACCGCAAAAGTGATCGCTTCTTTCTCCGATGGAATAATGCTGGTCTTTTTCTTGGGATCGTACCTCCTGATGCCATCATGCAGCATCTTGATCAATTCCTCTTCCGTTTTCCCCCTTAGATGCCTGTCTTGCCGAATGATGACCTCATCGAACATCTCGGCGGCAATACTGCCCATTTCGTTGTTATCTTCCAGACGTCGGTCTCCGATCCCTGCTATGATACCCACTTTCACCGTGGCTTCCATCGTATCAATAAACTTTTGTAACGCACGCATGCCGGCGGGGTTGTGGGCATAGTCCAATAAAATGGTAAAATTGTTGAACTTGAACAGATTCAGTCTCCCAGGGGTTTGGGAAGGTGATGGGATAAAGGTCTCCAAGGCCGCTTTCATATCTTCGATACTGATGCCTTGGATGTTGGCGGCCAGCACAGCGGGAAGCACATTTTGAATCATAAAAACCGCTTTACCTCCATAGGTCAAGGGAATATCTTCGGCCTTCATGACCCTCATCTTCCATTCTCCCCTACAGATGGTCACAAAGCCGTTTTCATAGACGGCCGAAATACCGCCCAATCGCTGAAGTGCCTTGATTCTGGGATTGTTCTCATCCATCGAAAAGAGGGCCACATTACTCGATACGGTCCGCCTCATGTCATAGACCAGGTCATCATCCGCATTTAAGATGGCATAACCGTTGGGCAGCACCGTCTCCGGTATCACGCCCTTTACTTTGGCCAATTGCTCCATGGTATGTATGCCCTTGAGGCCCAAATGATCGGCAGCCACATTGGTTACGATACCGATATCACAGTGTGCAAAGCCCAAGCCTGCTCTCAGGAGCCCGCCCCTGGCACATTCCAAGACCGCAAAATTTACCGTGGGGTCCTTGAGCACGAATTCAGTACTGGCAGGTCCGGTACAATCGCCTGTCATGAGTAATCTGTTTTGGATATAGACCCCATCACTGGTGGTATAGCCTACGCGAAACCCTTTCATTTTGGCCATATGGGCGATCAGTCGGGTGGTGGTAGTCTTGCCATTGGTTCCGGTAACAGCGATAATGGGAATTCTTCCTGTACTTCCTTTTGGAAACAATTTGTCGATTACAGGGGCAGCCACATTTCTTGGCAGGCCAGAGGTCGGGGCCAAATGCATCCTAAATCCCGGAGCGGCATTCACCTCAAGTACGGCCCCGCCCGTCTCGGAAAGGGGTTGGTTAATATCGGTGGTCATGATGTCGATACCACAAATATCCAGGTCGATGATTTTTGAAATCCGTTCTGCCATCGCCACATTGGCGGGATGTACAATATCGGTGACATCTTCCGCGGTTCCGCCGGTGCTTAAATTGGCGGTGTCCTTCAAAATCAACATCTCCCCTTTATCCAAAATGGAGTTGAGGGTATGCCCTTTAGCTTTGATGATATTGGCCGTCAATTCATTGACCGTGATCTGGGTCAGTACATTTTCATGGCCGTAGCCCCGTCTGGGATCGCTGTTCACCTTATCGATCAGCTGCTGCAGGGTCGATTTTCCGTCCCCGACCACATGGGCAGGAGTTCGGCGTGCCGCGGCCACCATCACATGATTGATCACGAGCAAGCGATAATCGAACCCTACGATATATTTTTCCACGATCACTGCCGGCGAAATGTCTTTGGCTGAATGAAAGGCCACGATGGCCTCCTCCAGAGTGTTGATGTTCACGGTAATGCCACGGCCATGGTTTCCACCTACGGGTTTGATCACCAGCGGGAATCCGACATATCGGCAAGCCTCGTCCAAACTGCTTTCCTTTCTAATGATATCACCTCTGGGCACTTCTACCTGGGCCTGTTCCAAAAGGTATTTGGTATCTTCCTTGTCACAGGCGAGTTCTACACCTATACTACTGGTTTCGCTGGTTACGGTGGCTTGTATCCTTTTCTGGTTTGCGCCATAGCCTAACTGGCATAGCGAATATTTGTTCAATCTGATCCAAGGAATGCCACGACTGGCCGCTTCCTCTACAATCGATCCGGTACTGGGTCCCAAGCGTTCGGCCTCCCGCAGTTCCCTCATTTTTTGGATATCATCCTTTAAATCGTAAGATTCCCCTTTGATCAGTGCTTCGCAGATATCCACTGCCGCCTTTGCGGCATAACGGCCTACTTTCTCCTCCATATAAGCAAAGACCACATTGTAGACGCCAGGTTCCCCGTATCCTCTGGTGCGCCCAAAGCCCACGTCCATTCCGGCCAAGGTCTGAATTTCCAGGGCGATGTGTTCCGCGATATGGCCCATCCATGTGCCTTCTTCCACCCTTTCGAAAAAACCTCCTGGCGCGCCCACTGAACAGCGGTGTTCGTACATCGTGGGAAACATGGTCTTTAGTCGATCGGCGAACCCATCGATCTTGTTGGAAGGTAAGGCCTCCATCTCCTCCAGATCCAAAACCATCACAATTAGCTTATGGCGACGTATCGACCAATAATTCGGTCCTCGCATTGCATTGATCTCTCTGATTTTCATATTTTGGAAGGTTTGTATTGGGGGTGAATTCTTAAATATAGTTTATTTTTCCCGATCGATAACAGTATTTTTGTATCCCAAAAGAACGTTACATGAGTATTAAGGGTACTTTGATTCCAATAGGGGGCAATGAAGACAAGGGAACGGAAAACACCGAGCAGTATACCTTGGAATTTATCCAGGAAGGCATTCTTTCCAGGGTAGTGAGGGAAAGTGGTGGCAATTCCGCCAACATAGTCGTGCTGCCCACGGCTTCAAGCATTCCCAAAGAAGTGGGCGAGAATTATCTCCAAGCTTTCGGCAAGTTGGGCTGCGGTAAGGTCGATGTGCTGCACCTTTTGGATCGGGAGGACTCCGACAGGAAAAAGAACATCGATTTGATCCGAAATGCCGATTGTGTGATGTTCTCCGGAGGCGACCAATCGAAAATCAAAAAGATCATCGGAGGTACGAGGATGCATCAATTGTTACTTGAACGGTATCTAAAGGAGCCCATTGTCGTTGCGGGCACCAGTGCTGGAGCCATGTGCATGTCGGGTGAAATGATCACTGGCGGAAGCAGTAAGGATTCCTTGTTCAAAGGAGCCGTGGGGATGGATAAGGGAATGGATTTTATACCCAACCTGATCATCGATTCCCACTTCATTCAACGTGGGCGGTTCGGTAGATTGGCCGAGGCCGTGGCCAAGTTTCCAAAACTCTTGGGCGTAGGCCTGGCTGAAGACACCGGATTGGTGATCAATAATTGCAATACTTTTGAAGTCATTGGTTCGGGTATGGTGGTCTTGTTCGATCCAAGCAGACTGAAGCACAACAACGAAAAAGTTTTGGAAATTGGCTCTCCCATGTCGTTGTCGAATCTCAGAACGCATATCTTGGCCAATGGCGACCGATTCAATATCAAAAAAAGGAAACTGCAGGTGCTGCCACTCGATTCGCCTTTCGTCTAATCCTTGTAAATCAGTATGTCAACCTTGCCCGATCGATCCACGGAAGCCCTGTACATGCCTTCCGTATTGAAGGGCAGTGTTAAATTGCCTTTTGCATCCACGGCGATCAAACCCCCATCACCACCGAGATGCGGTAACCTGTTATGGATGATTTCGACTGCCGCTGCTTCAAGGGATAGGCCCTTATATTCCATCAAACAGGATAGGTCATAGGCCACTACCCCCCTGACAAAATATTCCCCGCTCCCGGTGCAGGAGACGGCACAGGTCATATTGTTGGCGTAAGTGCCCGCCCCGATCATGGGGCTGTCACCGACCCTTCCAAATCTTTTGTTCGTCATACCGCCGGTTGAAGTGGCCGCGGCCAAATTTCCCAGATAATCGCAGGCCACCGCGCCAACGGTGCCGAATTTGTCGTCTTTTTTAAGGGTGTGGTCGAGTTGAAAATCTGCCGTATCCTTCAATTCCATCCATTGTTGGTGCCTTAGGTCATCGAAGAAATACGAATCTTCCAAAATCGGGTAATTCAAAAGCTTGGCAAAGTCCATAGCTCCCGCACCCGCCAAAAAAACATGATCGGTCCGTTCCATGACATCAAGTGCCAAAGCGATGGGATTTTTAATTCCGGTCACCAAGGAAACGGCGCCTGCCTTCAGGGTACGCCCATCCATGATCGAAGCGTCCATTTCATGGGTGCCTTTCGCGGTAAAAACACTGCCCTTGCCTGCATTGAACAACGGGGAATCTTCCAATGACATCACCGATCGTCGAACGGCTTCCAAGGCGGTACCTTGTTGGTCCAAGATGGTTTGGCCGATCATCAAGGCGCTCTCCAAAGCAGATTTATAGGCGGTTTCCTTTTCCGGGGTCATCATCCCTTTGATCAAAGTTCCCGCACCTCCGTGAATGGCTATGGAATACTGTCTCATACGTCAATTTTGGCTGATTTTTTTTTGGCGATCGATGCCATGATCATTTTTGCATGTACCCTTGAATTCTCGATGAACCATTTATGGGTTTCCATGCCCCCGCAGATAACCCCTGCCAGATAAAGCCCGCCTACATTGGTCTCCATGGTTTCGGGATCATATTGTGGAAGCCGTTTTTCATCTTGGGAAAGGGCAATCCCCAGTTTTTCCAAAAATTCCAAATTGGGTTTGTACCCGATAAGCGCAAGCACAAAATCGTTCTCCAGGCTGATGGTACCTTCCGGCGTATCGATTATGATTTCGTTTTCGCGAATCGCTTTGACCTTGGCATTGAAATAGGCCTTGATACTGCCTTCCTCGATCCGGTTGATGATATCGGGCCGCACCCAGTATTTCACCCGTTGGCCCACTTCCGGTCCCCTGATGATCAAGGTGACCTCAGAACCCTTGCGCCAGCATTCCAATGCCGCATCTATGGCAGAATTGCTTGCCCCGATCACGGCCAATTTTTGGCCTGCATAGAAATGCGGATCTTTGTAGTAGTGCGATACTTTGGACAGATTTTCCCCAGGCACATCGAGCTTGTTGGGGATATCATAAAATCCAGTCGCAATAATGACATGGTCTGCGGTGTACTGTCTTTTGCTGGTTTCAACAATAAATAAATCCCCCTTTTTGTGTACTTGTGACACTTTTTCAAACAAATGGATGTTCAATTTGTTGGAGGATACGATCCTGCGATAATATTCCAGGGCCTCATTCCTTTTGGGTTTGGCCTCCTTGCTGATAAAAGGAATTTCGTCGATTTCCAGTCTTTCGGACGAGGAAAAGAACTGCATGTTCACCGGGTAGTTGAACAGGGAATTTACGATCGGTCCTTTTTCAATGATAACATAGGTAAATCCCTTCTTTTTGGCCTCCAAACCACAGGCAATGCCAATCGGACCGCCCCCTACTATGACTAGATCAAATTTTTCCATTTTTTGGGCTAATGAAAATACGAATGATAATTTTTTATGGGAACAAAGCTAGGTAAATTATAACAAAGTACGGACTCGAGTTATCTGATCGGAATAGTCGTATCGCTTATGAACGGAATACCACAAAATATGACTTTTATCATACTATGCCTGCGCCAATATAAGGACCTTTAACCCGAACGATTAAAAATGATTATTATGAGTATTAGACAAAGAATTCCGGTCTCCAAGATCATGACCACCCATTTGATCACATTGAATGTGACCGACGGACTCGACAAGGCCGAAAGCCTGTTCAAAAAGCATCACATCAGGCATATTCCCGTAGTGGAGGGGGAAAAGATCGTGGGGATGTTGAGTTTAACCGATTTGCTACGCATCAGTTTTGCGGATGGTGCCTTTCAGGATGAGGATGCGGTTGATACCGTGGTTTATAATATGTTCTCGGTAAGACAGGTAATGGCCAAAAACCTGATCAGTGTTTCTCCCGAAACCCATATCAAGGAGGTGGCCGAAATATTGGCCAAAAAGGAATTCCATGCCTTACCGGTCGTGGATGATAATAAATTGGTCGGTATCGTCACTACCACCGATTTGATCAAATACCTTTTGGACCAATACTAACCATTGGCAATTTTCGAAATCCGGGCAATGGCGGGAAGCGGATCGGGCGCACCGAAAACATAGCTGCCCGTGACCAGAACATCGGCGCCGCAATCGACCAATTTTTTTGCGTTGGTATCGGTCACCCCACCATCGACCTCGATGAGGGTGTGGGCTCCCCTTGATTGGATCAGCGCTTTGAGCGCTTTTATTTTTCGATAGGTGTTTTCGATAAATGACTGTCCGCCAAAGCCGGGGTTGACGCCCATTACGCAGACCAGATCGATGTCATCGATCGTATCCTCCAATAGGGAAATGTTGGTATGTGGATTCAATGCGACCCCGGCTTTCATGCCCGCGCCTTTAATGGCCTGCAAGGTACGATGCAGGTGGGTGCATGCTTCATAATGCACGCTCAGGACATCGGCGCCCAAATGGGCGAAGGCTTCGATATAGCGATCGGGATCGGAGATCATCAAATGCACGTCCAAAGGTTTCGTGGCATGTTTGGCGATGACTTTTATCACAGGCATCCCATAAGAAATATTCGGAACGAAAAGGCCATCCATCACATCGATATGGTGCCAATCGGCATCGCTTCCATTTACCATTTCCACATCTCGTTGCAGATTGCCAAAATCGGCGGCCAAAAGCGAAGGTGCTATTTTAATCTTATTCATTTTCGGTAATGCTTCCTTGTTGATCACAAAAGTAATGAATTGATACCGTTATCGCATCAGTGCCAAAAGTGCGTTTAGATCTAAAGGTTTCGTGAACATGTCCAATGTTCCATCGGGTTTTGTGGGCCATTCTCCTTTAGGCCGATCCCAGTAGAGCTCCACTCCGTTTTCATCGGGATCGTTGAGGTATAGCGCTTGGGAAACCCCGTGATCGGCTGCTCCCGTCAAGGGATAGTCGGCTTTGAGGATCCGTTCGTAAATCGCTGCCAAATCTTTTCTTGTGGGATACAGAATGGCCGTATGGAAAAGTCCGACCGATTCCTTCCTTGCCGGGGGTAAATTCTTACTGTACCAAACATTGAGGCCAATGTGGTGGTGATAGCCGCCCGCAGAGATAAAAACCGCCTCCTTGCCATATCGCATTGTGATTTCAAACCCCAGCAATCCGCAATAAAAATCCAGTGAACTATCTATATTGGCTACCTTTAAGTGAACATGGCCTATACTGCTCCGGGCCGGTATTCGGTATTGTTCCTCTTTTGGCATGCTTATTTATTTCTATTGAGCTTTGGAAGACCTCATGGCGCTATCTTTTCGGAATCTTACTTTCTATTCCAAGGGTCTTTATCATTGCCCTATGTCGGATATTTCGACTGGCATCGCACCTGCTTTTACCAAGACCGTGTTCACCGATGGCAATTGTTTTTCCAAAGTGGCTTTAAGGGCAGCGAGATGTATTTCAAGTTCGCTCGATAACTCATTATAGACCAAATAAGCGCCGTCGGTCGGCTTCGCGTCCCCATCCTCAACGCTGCGTCGCAAGGATGCCAACCGGTTATTGAGTTTGATGGGGAAATTGAGGGGATCTTGGCCCGATCGGTTCTTTACCTGGTATAATGATTCTTCTACCTGCGCCATTTGAACAAGCAAAGGCTCGATGGTCTTTTCAAAATCCGCGGTCCCCACTTTGTCTTTACTCGAGTCGATCTGTTTTCGAATCGCACGTATCTTGATCACCGCTTCGTTCGCGGCGCTTGTCTTTTTCATGATGTTATTGGCAAGTTCAAACTGTTCTTGCAGATCGGCCTCGGTTATGCCATTAAGATTGGGATCTATCAGGACTTTGAAACTATGGGTTTGCTCCAAATCCTTGGTTTTCATACGTACCTTATAGGTGCCCAAGGGTGCTTTTGGTCCTCTTTCCGGCTGGGCGCTCCAGATGATCATTCCTTCAAATACTTTTGCCCCTGGATATCTCAAATCCCAGGTAAACGTATTGATACCCTTGGCCGTGGTCGGTTTTGATGAACCTCCTTGTTCCCACCAGGGCAAATCGGGATCTTTTTCATATTTTGGCTTGCTGCCCGTGAATGTATCGACCAGCTGATCGTTGGCATCCAAAATTTCAAAGGTGATCGTATCCTGCTGCTGCTTCAGGTAATATTGTATGGAGGCATCCTGTAGGCCCCGAATGGCATCCGCAGGCTCAAAAAGTACGGCGGACCGGTCTTTCATCGCATCGTTGTACTGTCGCAAAGGCTGTATGTCATCCAAGATCCAGAAACCCCTGCCGTGCGAACCCAGGACCACATCATTGTCTTTTACCACCAGATCTCGTATGGGCGTATCGGGAAGTTTCAACTGAAGACTTTGCCAAAGTCCACCATCGTTCATCGAAAAATAAACACCGTGTTCCGTTGCCAGAAACAACAGCCCTTGACGAACGGGATCTTCACGGATGGCCCTGGCAAAATGTCCTGCCGCGATACCATTGACGGTCTTGATCCAGGTTTTTCCGTAATCATGCGTCTTGAATACGTAAGGCTGTCGATCGTCAACCTGATATCGGTTCGCCGCCACAAATAGGGTTCCGGGCCGATGTCTCGATTCTTCGATGATACTCACCCTTGAAAATTTGGGCAGGTCCTTTGGGGTAATGTCCGTCCAGGTCTTTCCGCCATCGCGGGTAATGTTGATTTTGCCATCATCGGATCCGGCCCAAATGGTATTGATATCATGATAAGAGGGCGCCAATGCAAATACTGTGGCATAAATTTCGGGCCCATTCATGTCCATGGTAATGATGCCACCGGTCTTGTCCAATGTTGTTGGATCCGCATAGGTCAGATCTGGACTAATTTTTGCCCAAGTTTGGCCGTCATTCGTGGTCTTCCAAATATGCTGTGAACAGGTATACATGACATTTGGATCTTGAGGGGCGAACATGATGGGGAAAGTCCATTGCCACCTTTCAGGAAGTGCACTTGCCGGTTCTCCCGAGAAAAATCGTGGATAAACCTGAATATCACGGGATTGTCCGTTACTGCGATCATAGCGCGTCAACAGGGCGCCTTGACTGCCCGCATAGAAAATATCTTTGTTGATGGGATGTTGGGTGATCCAACCACTTTCGCCCCCTCCGACGGCATAGTACCAACCATGGTTAGGCCCCCTGGCCTGCATGTGGTCCCATCCATCGCTCGGCATGGCAATGGTACTATTATCTTGTTGCGCCCCGGCAACATGATAGGGCACATCACTGGTTGCCATGACGTGGTACAACTGTGTGGTGATATAGTCCTGTTCCGTCCAGCTCTTTCCTTGGTTGATGCTCACATTGGCGCCCCCATCGTTGGAATTGATCATACGGTCAGGATTATTGGGGTCGATCCAAAGATCGTGGTTGTCGCCATGGGGGACTTCAATGGTCGTGCCAAAGGTTTTTCCACCATCGGTGGATTTATAAAATCCGGTATTCAGGCAATACACGGTTTCTTTGTCCCATGGATCTGCGTAGATTCGGGAATAGTAAAAGGCACGTTGTCGCAATTTACGCTCATCGTTGGTCCTTTCCCAGGTTTTTCCGCCGTCATCCGACCTAAAAACACCTCCTTCATTGGCCTCCACGATTGCCCAGAGCCGATTCGAATCAGCGGGGGAAACGGTAATACCGATTTTACCGATCGGTGGGGCTGGCATACCGGGATTGTTCGTTAAATCTGTCCAGGTATCGCCCCCATCCGTCGATTTCCATAGCTTGCAATCAGGGCCGCCACCCCACATTTTCCAAGCCTTCCGGTAAACCTGCCAAGTACTCGCGTACAGCACATTCGGGTCGTTCCTATCGATGATCAGGTCTACGGCACCTGCTTTTGGACTTACGTAGAGTACTTTTTGCCAACTATTGCCACCATCTTTACTTCGGAATACGCCGCGCTCCTCGTTATCGCCATATGGATGGCCCAATGCGGCTACATAAACAATATCTGGATCGGTCGGGTGTATCCTTATCCGTGAAACGGCCTGGGTTTCCTTTAAACCAAGATGTCGCCATGTTTTGCCACCGTCCTTGGTCTTGTATACCCCGTCACCTTGGGTAATACTTCCGCGCAGTTGCACTTCGCCCATACCTATATATACGATATCGGGATTGGTTTCGGCCACCGCCACGGCCCCGACCGATGAACTGGTCACCTGCCCATCGGTCACCGGCGACCATTCAGTGCCCCCGTCGGTCGTCTTCCACAGACCACCACCGGTAGCGCCGAAATAATATTCGTTCGGTCTGCCCGGACTACCGGCACAGCCCAATGAGCGCCCACCGCGATAGGGGCCTATATTTCGCCATTCAAGCCCTTCATAGAAACTTTGATCGATAGGACTGGGCTGTGATATTTCAGCTTTGGCGCTGTTTTGTGCCGGCAATGGGTATGCCCAAAGGCCAAAACTTAAGCCTAAAAAGATTTTAACTTGATTCGCAGAATACATTGATTTGATGTTAAGTATGGTTCAATATGCCAACATTTCATGACAGATCGATTCCAAAAGGTTAAAATTTTCAGGGATTCATAAAAAAAGCATTGTTTATTCGCCCAAATTCCATTTGCTAGAATTCATTGAATTTGCGTTCGGAGTTATTATGGGATGGCCTTGATCCTATTTGAGGTCTTTCTTTTTGGTATACACTTCATTGTTTTGATCCCCTCCGGCCTGTAAATAAATGAACAGGTCTTTTACTTCCTTTTCGTTCAATCGATTGAGCAATCCGGGAGGCATGGGCGAAATCGGGGAAAGACCCCGCTTTACGATCTCACTTTTGGCCAATTGCACCGTGTAGCTTTCATTGAACGGATTCGGCATCAAAGTGATGTTTTCCCCTTCTTCCGATTTGATTCGCCCGGCGATTTTTTCTCCGTCCTTCATTTCGAACAAGGTATTGGCATATTGGTCGGAAATATCGTCATTGGGACTATAAATGGCGAACAATAGGTCGTAGCGGCCAAACTTGCCATTTGCTTGGGTAAGATCGGGCCCTGCGGCCCCACCTTCGCCGCGCATCCTATGGCATAGGGTGCACATGGCCGCCCTGTAGGCGCGTTCTCCATCCGCAAAGCTGCCTTGGTAATCGCCCAAGGCCCCGCCCCAGATGATATTGCCCATATCCTCGCCGGTATAGTTTCGGCCAGGCCCTATGGCCTGGGGCAAGTCGGCCATAACTGAAGAAGGGGTGTACACGCCCGAGAGCTCCTGGAAATATGATTTTTCGGCTTCAGGCACGTTCGTCATGGCTTGTTGCCGAACATTTTCCATATAGGCCTTAAAACTCATACCGCCTTTCGCGCCCAAAACATCGTAGAACCAGCGAAAGTATTTTTCGCGCAAGTCTTTGGTCCATCCCTGATCCGCGTGACTGAGCAACAGGCCATAATAGATGGCTTCACTGGGTGGCATTTTTGCGATGACATCCCTGATGAGCGGACCATATTGTTCACTGCGCATGGTGGTTTCTTCATCAAGCAATCGAACCCCTTCAGTAACCGTTTTTTCAGTGGTGTGTTTTTCCAAAAGGGCAACCAACTCCTTCGTGATTCCTTTTGATTTCAGATAAAGCAACAGCTGGCCCAGTTCCTTGTTCACCGCATTGTTGGCGTTGGGGAAATTGGAGTTCAGTTTTTTTACGGTCATGTTAACGTGGAGGGCATCAGGTGTTCCCATTCGAATGAAAAGTAAGGCATAGGTGCGCAACAAGGCGACCTGTTGCCCTATGGTCAATGTTTCCAACTTGATCGGGTCCAACTTTTCGATAATTTTCCCTTCAAGTCCTTTATCCCCTTGATGTGCCAAGGCAATTCCCCCTTCTATGAGCTTGATGGGGTCTTTTTCCGCAAAGAAACGTGCTTCCCAATTTTCCACGGGCTGGTGTTCCAAAGCTACCCTGGCCGCATATCTGATAAAACGATCCTCGTGATTGAGATTGTCCCAGGCCAACGAAATGGCATCATCAGAGATTTCGGAATGGTACTTTTCAAGACTTTTCCGAAGCGATCTCAAGGCTTGGGCTGCTTCATCGGCTGATGTCATGGCCGGTTCCGAATCAGTTCCGGTATATCGCAATCGATAAAGATGGGAATCCAATCCACGGCCGCCCGTGGCAAAATAGAGGTTGCCGTCTGAACCTGCGATCATGTCGGTCAGGGGCAGGGGCGTGCCGGAAAGAAATTCTTCTTTGGTAGCCTCATAGCTGCTCCCTTTGGGTATTAAGTCGATAAAATAAAGGGTTCCAAAACTCCAATCCATCACAAAAAGACCGTTATGGTACTTCGACGGAAATTTCAACTTTGAACCGGCAAGGACCGCCGTGGGCGAACCCTGTTCCATATTCACTACTGCGGGAAGGTTATCGGGATAATATGCCGGCCATTTTCCCGACCCCGTGCGCCAACCATATTCACTGCCACTGGTTACATGGCAGATCCTGGTAGGTCTGTACCAGGGCATGCCAATATCCCATTCCATATCGGCATCATAGGTAAACAGTTCGTCGTCTTGGTTGAAGGCGATATCAAAAGGATTCCGGTACCCTGCTGAAACGAGTTCCCATTGGGTGCCCTCAGGATCGAATTTGCTGATCCAACCTCCAGGGGCCTTGATGTTATTTGCATGTCCCCTGGCATCCAAATAAGGTTTGAACAAATTGTCCTCCCCCCAGTTGGTGGGCAAGCGGCTGTTTTTGAGCAGGAGTTCCGGAATCAAGGTATGGTTTCCGGCAATGAAGTAGATTTCCTGGCCATTGGGCGACAATACAAAACTGTGCGGGCCATGTTCACCTTCCCCTTCCAATTTAAGGAGCATGGCCACTTTGTCCATTTTCCCGTCTTTATCGGTATCGGTAAGTCGATATACCCCACTGCCATTTTCCTGGTCATCCGGAATTTCATCGTCCCAAGTCTTGTTCACCGCCACGTAAAGGCTATTATGGGCCCATAATAGGCCATGGGCTTCCCCAATGTGCAGATCTAAACTGTCTACTTGCGTAGTATCCACCGGACTTCCATCGGATGGTACTTTCAGTTGGTATATCTTGCCCCGTTGGTCGCAGGCATAGATGATATTTTCGGGACCTTGGGCAAGTGCGACCCAGGAACCCTGCCCATGTGCACTGGGATGGTATAGATCTTCCAGTTCGAAACCTTCCGGAAGATTGAATTTTATCGGTTGGATATTTTCAGCCAAATCTTTACTGGCCTCTTTTTG
>JBATHI010000019.1:0-7932 GCA_049666645.1 Flavobacteriaceae bacterium
TTCGGAATCGTTGTAGGGGATACCATTAATGGTGACGTTTACCCTGGTGGCATCACTGCCACGAACCCTTATACCAGTATAGCCTACCCCTGCCCCTGCATCGGAAGTGGTGACCACGGAGGGCAAGTAATTCAATAAAATAGGAATGTCCTGCCCCAGGTTCCTGGGCGAGAAACTTTTTTTGTCAAGGTTGGAAAAAGTGACGGGCGAGGGATTGTTGACTCGTATCGCAGAAACAAAAACCTCATCGAGCAATACCTTCGTGCCCTCTATCGAATCGGTTGGCTGGTCTTGCGCAAAAAGGGAACTGCCAAGTCCCAGTATTGCAATAAATGGAAAAATAGATTTCATTCGTACCATGGAATTGTTACGAATAAAAGGGGCTATTATTCTCTGTTAAACTCTGATTTTATTTCCTTAGGAAACGATGGCCGGCCTGATGGCGACCTGCGCTTTTTCCCTTGGCGGCATTACCCGCCCAGGTTCTTTGGGTATGATCTCAGCCAGCCTTAATACTTGTTTATGGAAATTACATGAACAAGCATCGGGCTTCAGCACCCCTTTGAGATGGTACAAAGATAGTGCTGCTATTTAGAATATTGAACGAATCCTGGATTAATATTTTCCCTTGGATATGAACATTTTCCCCGTTCACGACGTATCTTTAGAACAGCGGTAGCAGTCGGTCAACCATGAAAGGGAATTCGAAAAATAAATTCACGTTAAAAATCATTTTCAGCTATTTGGCGCTTACCGCGATAGTTTTGGTATCGGGCTACTTCATATTTAAGGAAATCCGTGTTTTCCTGTACGATAACCAGATGGAGGAAACTGATGCCAAACTTCTAAAAACCGGCTCTTTGTTCACGGAATTATATGAAGCGGAAAGCTTATCCAAGCTGGCCTTACAAACCAAAACACAACAGAATTTCGCGGCCTACTCCGCAAAAATCGATACCATCATTATGGAAATCGATACGCTAAAACAGCTATCGACGACCGCTCACCATAAAGGACTTCTAGACAGCCTGCAATTGTTCCTCAGGCAAAAAGTGGCCAACAGCAACGCTTTGCGCAAATTAAAGGTGAAAAACGAAGCGAACAATTCCATCGACAATGCCCTGAAGGAATTCCGCAAAATGGAATCATCCATTGGCAAATTGACCATTTATAACTTCGAACCGAATCCCGAAAAGTTGACCCCTTACAAGAGAAAGGTTTTGGAGGATTGGGTCGCCTACCTGAACAAAAACATTCCGGCGGATGGCACCGAAATTCCGGATTCTGATAAAATCGATTCCATTCTCAGCGCTTCCAAGATCTTGTTGGTCGAAGCCAAAAAAAATGATGCCAAAACGCAACGGTTTTTGGCGCAAAAAGAACAGGAAATCACTTCCAACGACCTTATTCTGTCCCAACAACTTCGATCGATAATCAGTGCCTTTGAACAGGAAATGGTCGTCAACTCCTACAACCAGAGCCTGGGTAGGCAAGACGCCTTGCGAAAAAGCGTGAGACTGGCCGCGATGACCATTTTACTCGGCTTTTTGGTCGCCGCCCTATTCACCTTCCTCATCAATAGGGATTATTGGCGGGTTCAAACCTATCGCCAACAACTCGAAAAAGAAAAAAAATTCTCCGAATCGTTGCTCAAAAGCAGGGAGCAATTGATTTCGACCGTGAGCCACGATCTTCGTACCCCTTTGAATACGATTACCGGTTATGCGGAACTGATGGATGAAACCCCATTGAATGACAAACAACAACGGTACTTGAAGCATCTTCAATCTGCTTCGGAATATGTGGTGAACTTGGTCAATGACCTCTTGGATTTTTCGAAATTGGAGGCGGGCAAACTCAAGATCGAGAAAAAATCCTTTCAGTTGGCTTCATTGATAAGGGAGACCGCCGAGAACCTGCAGGCCATCAATGCACAAAAAGATTTGGATCTGGTCGTGGATATAGACCCTGAATTGCAACAACATGTATTGGGAGATCCTTTTCGCATACGTCAGATATTGAGCAATCTCATAGGGAATGCCTTTAAGTTCACTCAAGAAGGCACCATAACCATTAAGGCCAAAGCCAACATGAGAGGAAAGTCGATGATGGCCCAAATAGCCGTATCGGATACCGGTATTGGAATAGCGGAAGACCAGCAGCGGCAAATCTTTAAGGAGTTTACACAGGCCGACGCACAAATCGAGCGCAGGTTCGGGGGGTACGGACTTGGGTTGACCATTTCTAAAAAACTTACGGAACTGCTGGAAGGCAGGTTGCATTTAAAGAGTGCAATAGGGAAAGGCAGTACTTTTACCTTGGAATTACCTTTGCAATTGTCAAAGGAAACCGGGCTTAATGCAAAGACACAGTCTTTCATGGCACAAAATATTCAACTACTTATCATCGATGATGATGCTTCACTATTGCGTTTACTTGGGGAATTGTGTGAAAGTCTTGGGATTACCGCCCATATCTATAACGATTTTGAGGAAGTGGGGCAAAATGAACCCCTTGAATATCAGATGGTGCTCACCGATATTCAAATGCCCACATTGAACGGTTTCGAGGTACTTCAAAAATTAAAATCGGGCCACTATGCCCATTATGCCCACCAACCTATTGTGGCCATGACCGGTAGGCGCGATTTGGAAGATGAACATTACACCAACAAGGGGTTTGCCCAGGTATTGCAAAAACCTTTCACCAAAGACCAATTGATCGATATCCTGGGAACCCAAGGGTTGATCGCCAACACCATTTCAAATACGGAAAATAAAAAAGTGGTTCAAAAGCCGACATCGACATTATTTGATCTGGACTTAATCAGGTCGTTTTTAGGGGACAACGAAACGGCGATACAAGAGGTATTGCAAACATTTCACGCGGAAACCATAAATAATATGCTTATTCTGGAAACGGCGATAGAACGGCGGCAGTACGCCTTGATCAACCAAACGACACACCGCATGTTGCCCATGTTCAGACAGTTGAAGGTCAATTCCTGCATCTCCCTTTTGGAAAAGTTCGAAGTCGCCAAGGAAACATCCACGCCCGCGATGGACTTGGACATTGGATTAAAGGTACTAGGTGAAGCGGTACTAAGCATGATGGCTGCAATGGAAGCACAAACTATTATAAGTCCAACTTATAATGGTTGATCTTGTTATAAAGCGTCTTTCGTGTTACCTGCAACAGTTTGGCAGCTTCGGATTTATTGAAGTTTGTTGTTTTTAGGGCCTTGAGAATACGGTCTTTTTCGAATTCGGTTTTTGAATATTTTGATTTGATGGGTCGATGGCCAGCACCTTGGCGCAGCTCCTGGGGAAGTGCCGTTATCTGTACCTCTTCATCGGTGGTAAGCAAAACAGATCTTTTGACCACATTTTGCAGTTCCCTTAAATTGCCTGGCCAGTGATATTGCTTAAAGGCATCCCAAACACCCTTCGAAAAATGATGTACGTTTTTGTTCAAATTTTGATTCGCCTTGGCCAAAAAATGTTCTGCAAACAATTTTAGATCTTCAAACCGATCTTCCAGGGAGGGGATTTCCACGGAAAACTCGTTTAATCGATGAAACAGATCTTCCCTAAAGGTGCCCTTTTCAACCGCTTCGGTCAGGTCTTCATTGGTGGCGGTAATGATCCTTACATCCACACTGATTTCCTTGTTGCTCCCCACTCTTTTAATTTTCCGTTCTTGAAGCGCCCGTAAAAGTTGAATCTGGTTTTCATAGGAAAGGTTTCCGACCTCGTCCAAAAACAGCGTGCCGCCGTTGGCCGCTTCAAAATTTCCCATTTTGTCTTCCACGGCACCGGTAAAACTCCCTTTAATATGGCCAAAAAATTCGCTGGTGGCAAGTTCTTTGGGTATGGCACCACAATCTACCGCGATGAAGTTGTGGGCATGTCTTTTGCTCTTATCATGTATGCCCCGTGCCGTGACCTCCTTACCGGTACCACTTTCTCCCGTAATCAAGACCGACATATCGGTCGGTGCGACCAAGTTGATGTATTCCTCCAGTTTTTTTGAGGCTTCACTGATGCCCATGATGACATTCCCAGTGATTTGGGACGATGGCGCTGACGCATTTTTTGCCACGCTTTTCTGTGCAGTGGCCAAGGACTTTGCATCTTCCGATTTAGATTTGGCCTTTAAGGCATTCTCGATGACCATGAGAATTTCATCCGGAGTAAAGGGTTTTGAAATATAATCGTAAGCGCCCTTTTTCATCGCCTTTACAGCCGAGCCTACCTCGGCATAGCCCGTCATCAATATCACTTGGGTTTTTGGATTGGTGCCTTTAATATCGCTGAGAAGTTGAATCCCATCATAATCGGGCAACCTCAAATCGGTGAGTACTACATCAAATTCGTTGCCGGATAGCATGACTTTGGCATGGGCAGCCGTAAAGCTGGTCTGTACTTGAAAATTGTGTCTGGTCAAGAACTTTTGCAGCATTTGGCAAAATGCAGCATCGTCTTCAATGATCAAGAGGTTTGGCATACCGTGTTCCTTCTGTTAGCTATCTACGTAAAAATAGTACATGATGGCCGAACTAGCCCTAATTTATTCAAAAAATACGGACCATGACATCACAAGGAAAATAGCGGCTTAAAGGTGAAGGAACCTAATATCTTGCTGCGCTACAAAAAGAAAGAGGCCGTATGACTACGACCTCTTTCCGACCAAACCAACTTGATACAAAACAAATAACTCAAGTTATTACATTTCAATCCAGTTTCCATTTTCGTCAGCAAACAGGGTGCCTGAAGTACCATCCTGTAAAGATACTTCCAACTTGTATTGCTTTGATTCATTGAGGTAAGCCTTGTTGATAGTCGCTGTAGGATAATTTTTGGCGACGGCGGCGGTGACGGCCTCAGGCAGTTCGCTGGCAGCGATTTCAGTGAAATTGTCCTGAGCCACCATTTCAGTTGCGACTGATGCTGTGGCTTCGGCATCCTGTGCAAAAGTGGTTAATCCCCCGAATGCGATGGCCAATACAAAAAATAATTTTTTCATGATTCTCGATTTTAATTTTATATTCTATAAACTGTATTGAAAATATGATACCAAAAACCAAATAAAATATAACTATCTGTTTTTTAGTGGTTTAAATCCTTTTGGGCAGCTTTCCATTGTGTAATAATGTGTAGTGAAAACAATAAGTGTATAAAAGATACACGTTGATGGCCAAAATTTTATGGAAGGAGTTTAATGCGGAGACCCTGCTTAAGCTCAATTTTAAAGATCAACAGGCATTCCACGGCCATGGTAGATCCGACGTCTCTTGAATTGGCCACCCCCAAAAGTGGTTCAACAAAAAAGTCCCTGTAGAAAACTACAGGGACTTCTTGCTCAAAAAATCTGATATGGATTCAATAAGATCGGTATCTTATTACATTTCGATCCAATTACCATCGGCATCGGCGTACAACTCAACAGAAGTACCATCTTCACTGGCCACTTCCAATTTGTACTGTGAAGCTTCGTTCACATAAGCTTTGGCAATTGAAGTACCGGGATAATCGGCAGCCAATGCCTCAGTAATTGCGGCTGGCAATTCCTCAATAGCTACTTCGGCAAAACCATCTTGTGGTGCTACGGCTTCGGTTGCAACTTCCGGTGCAACGGCTTCAGTGGCAACTTCGGTGGCTACAGCCATTACTTCTGTTGCTTGCTCTTCTTGTGCAAATGCAGTTAAACTTCCTAAAGACATTACTGCTACTACCATTAATTTTTTCATTCGTTCTTGTTTTTTAAAAATTAGTATTTGTTTTGTTGCTTTGTATAGAGAAAGAATAATGCCAAGAAGTAAGTTCCTGAAAATAAAATGCAATCGATTAATTGCCAATGGGTTAGAATTTACACGCTTTAACATCCAATGGGTAATCATGTGTAACCGCGGAAAAAGTGTGTAATTTTTATACGATCTGCGGCTACCCGATTTGATGTGATGGCCGCAACAGATCATTGACCGTTTTTACCGGATTGAAGGTTTCAATGGGGACTTCTACAAAAATCGTATTCCAGTAGGCCATGGCGCCGTTCCAAAGGCCTGGGAGTTCCAAGGCTTTGAGTTGCTTGCCTTCCTGTGTTTTTTCCGTAATCAATCCTTGTTTGGCATCTACGTATTGGAGCAAATCATACTTTTCACCTTTGTAGTTTTTAACCCCACAGACAAGATCTACGGGATTAAAGTGCGACGCACTCTTAAATATCGAGGCCTGTGACCCGTGTTTCATATCAACCTGGGCCGATTCAATGATCTGCAGGGAAATGTTCTCATGGGCATCCTTCACCCAAAAAGGCCCTCCTCCAGGCTCCCCTTCATTCTTGACCATCCCACAGACCCTGATGGGCCGGTTCAACTTATCCTGTAATATCAGTATCTGTTCAGATAAACTAAAGCTGGAGAAACTGTCGGGAAACCTAACGTTCATTCTGTTGACCAAAAATGATTCTATTTCGGCGAGCACCTCCGCGCTGATCTGGCCTTCCTCCAAATTTTTGGCGTATTCGAAAACCTTTTCCTGGATTTCCAGCAAAAGACCTGCCAGCATTTTTTTGTTCATGGCGATATGCTTTAGCATTCGCTTTGGCACAACATTATCGATGTTCTTTATAAAAATGATATCCGCATCCTGTTCGTTGAGGTTTTCGATCAAAGCACCGTGACCCCCGGGCCTAAAGAACAGGGACCCATCGGAGGTTCTGAATACGTTGTTATCCATATCGACCGCAATGGTATCGGTAGCAGGCTTTTGAAAAGAGAAGTCCACTAAAAAGTCGACCCCAGTTTGATTTGAAACCCTTTTGGAAACAGACGCATACTCCTTCCTGAACATTTTTTCATGTTGCGGGGATATGGTAAAATGCAGGTATGCCGATGCATTGGTTTCGGCATACAATGCAGCTTCGTTTAAATGCGCTTCAAAAGCGGTTGATACTAAAGTCCCATAATTGTGGAAAGGAAGGAGTCCTTTCGGGTAAAAACCAAAGTTGAGCCGGTCTTCGGCTAGCATTTCCTTGACGAAAAGGAACTTCTCTTCATCACTTGAGCCGGCCTTTCCACGGATTTTCGACTGAATATTTTCATAGAATGGAAGCATTTCCAATCCGTCCATGAATATTTTGACATCATTGTTCCCGGTGCGTTCAAGATAAGCTTCAAATGTTTCCTTTTTGGGATGGTAGTCCTCCAAAAAGTTGAACAGCGCCTTGAACATCCGTGATGCCGCACCAGAGGCTGGAACGAACTTCAGCAATGATAATCGATGTCGTTCCGCTTCGAACTTTTTTACAAATGTCTTTGCGTCCTGAGCGGAAAACTTTGTAATGCCATCACCCACCACCGCCGCCTTATCGAGGCGGACGAAGGCAATCCCTTCCTTAAAGGTTTCAAGCTGTTTTTCCACCTTTTCCTTGTCGATTCCTTTTTCCAAAAGTTGTATCTCGTCCTCTGCTGTAAATAACATATGCCTATTTTGCCTTAGAAACTATTAATCCATCAATGGCCGCAATGGCTTTTGCCAATCGCTCTTGTTTATTCCCCTTTAAGATAACAAAATTACGGTGATACTTTTCCAAAGTTCTTTTGAAATAATCGAACATTCGTTCGCGCTCATAGGGCTTGTCCCTTAGGTCGTCCCCGACCCAAGGAATATCAATATTGGTCAATAAATAAAGATCATAGGTGTTTTCCAGAGCAAATTTTTCGAGCAGTGGATCGCAGTCCCCGGTGTAATAGGCCTCGGAATACACTTTCGTCTCCAATAGATCGGTATCGCATATCAAGACCGAGGAGGCCACCTTCGCCAGTTCGTTCTCGAGGCGGATTTGACCAACCGCAATGGGCAGTAGGTCTTTGGGTTCACATGTTTTTCCCTCGCGGTCCCATTTCCCTTGAAGGTATTCACGGGCATATTC
>JBATHI010000020.1:0-5091 GCA_049666645.1 Flavobacteriaceae bacterium
TTATTTTCTATAATCCTATCGAACAAATCTCTCATTTGGACAGTTTTGGTTTGTGCAAAAGTATTGATTTTTGCATAATTTTTACAATATTTTAAGATTAAAGAAAAAAGCAACGGCTGAAATTGCCATTGCTTTAATTTATTGAGAAAAGATTTTTATCTTACCTAATAACCTGTATCTGTGGGGTCTCCTCTACCTTTTGATTGTTCAAAAAGCCTTGGGCTTCCATCCACTGGTCGCTATATATCTTGCTCATATAACGGGAACCATGGTCAGGGAATATGGCCACGATATTGCTCGATAAGTCAAATTTGTTTTCAGCATCCAACTGCTTCACGGCCTGCATGACCGCGCCGCTGGTATAGCCAGCAAAAATGCCTTCTTTCAGCGAAATTTCCCTAGCGGTATGGGCACTTTCTTCATCGGATACCTTGATGAATTCATCGATGACGTCAAAATCGGTGGCCCCGGGAATCAGGTTTTTACCCAAACCTTCAATGCGGTAAGGATATATTTCATTGGAATCGAATTCCCCTGTTTCGTGAAACTTTTTCAATACGCTGCCAAAGGCGTCCACTCCGATGATCCTGATATCGGGATTCTGCTCCTTGAGATATTTTGCAGTTCCGGAAATGGTTCCCCCTGTTCCGCTACAGGCCACCAAATGCGTTATCTGGCCATTGGTTTGCTTCCAAATTTCCGGACCGGTTGATCGGTAATGGGCATCCATGTTCAATTCATTGAAGTATTGATTGATATAAATACTTCCTTTGGTTTCCTCATGGAGCCGCTTCGCGACCTGATAATATGATCTGGGGTCATCCGCACTTACATGCGCCGGACATACGTATACCTTTGCGCCCATGGCCCGCAACATATCGATCTTGTCGGGGCTAGATTTCGAACTTACCGCCAAAATACAGTCATAGCCCTTGATGATACTGACCATGGCGATGCTGAATCCGGTGTTGCCGGAGGTCGTTTCTATAATGGTGTCCCCTGGGGAAAGGATGCCTTTACGTTCGGCTTCTTCTATGATGTGTAATGCAATTCTGTCCTTGGAGGAGTGACCGGGATTAAAAGCTTCCAATTTTGCGTAAAAGTTGCCTTTAAGCCCTTCGACAATTCCGTTCAATTTAACCAATGGTGTTTGGCCAATAAGCGCAAGAATGTTGTCGTAAGCCTGTACTTTATGCTGCATAAAAGTAGTTTACGTTAATTTTGTAAGCACAAAATTTACCTTGCAAAATTAACATTTTTTTTTAATTATCCCGTTTTTCCCTCCAAATCTAGCAAAAATGCATATTCCCGGGCCACCTCCTTCAATGCCTCGAACCGCCCGGATGCCCCGCCATGTCCTGCTTCCAAGTTGATTTCAAACAACAGTAAATTTTGGTCTGTTTTCATTTCCCGAAGTTTGGCCACCCATTTGGCAGGTTCGAAATACTGCACTTGGGAGTCGTGCAGGCCGGTCGTAACCAGAAGGTTCGGATAGGCTTGCCGGCCTACATTATCATAAGGTGAATACGTCTTAAGGTAGTCGTAAAATTGCTTGTCATTTGGGTTGCCCCATTCATCATATTCTCCGGTGGTCAGCGGTATGGAATCGTCCAACATGGTCGTGATGACGTCAACAAAAGGAACTTGGGCCACTACCCCGTTATACAGGGATGGCGCCTGATTCAAAATGGCGCCCATCAAGAGGCCGCCTGCCGACCCTCCCATGGCATACAAATGCCCTGCGCTGGTAAACCCTTCCGAAATAAGAAATTCTGAACAGTCGACAAAGTCATTAAACGTGTTTTGTTTGTGCAGTAATTTCCCATTTTCATACCAAAGCCGTCCCAAGTATTGACCTCCGCGCACATGGGTCAGGGCGAACACAAAACCCCTATCCAGCAGACTTAGTCGAACCGTCGAAAAATAAGGGTCTACCGTGGCACCATAGGAGCCATAGGCATATTGCAATAACGGTGTGTTCCCATTTAATTGGAGATCCTTTCGGTATACGACGGAGATGGGAATTCTTGCACCGTCACGGGCAGGGGCCCATAACCTCTTTTCGCGATAGTTTTCCTTTTTAAAATGCCCCCCTAAAACCTCTTGCTCTTTTTTGAGCTGTTTCTCCTTGGTTCGCATATTGAAGTCTATCGTGGAGCTGGGCGTGGTCATTGAATTATAGCCATACCTTAGGATTTCGGTGTCAAAATCCGGATTGGTACCCACATAGGCGGTATAAGTTTCACTTTCGAATGGCAGATAATAACTGTCGTTCCCGTTCCATCGAACGATCTTCAATCGGTTCAGGCCATTTTCCCGCTCCGTTAACACATAGTAATCTCTAAAGATTTCGATGTCCTCCAGCAACACCTGCTCGCGATGTGGAACAAACTCTTGCCAAGTCTCGGCATGTGTGGCATCGTCCTTGGCCTTCATCAATTTAAAATTTGTGGCACCATCCTTGTTGGTGAGCACATAAAAATGATCGTCGTAGTGGGCAATGGAATATTCCAGTCCCCTTTCCCGAGGCGAAAATATTTTGAACTTTCCATTGGGGTCATCAGCCCCTAGAAATTGATATTCAGAAGTTAAAGTACTGTAAGAACTGATGATGATGAACTTTTTCGATTTGGTCCTATAAACATAGGTGTCAAAAGTTTCGTCCTTTTCATGATAGACCAATTCATCTTGATCTGAAGTTGTGCCCAATACATGTTTAAAGATTTTGTCCGACCGCAAGGTAACCGGATTCTTTTGGGTATAATAGAGGGTTTTGTTATCGTCGGCCCAAACTGCCCCTCCGGAGGTATTCTCTATTCTATCCTTGTAGATTTCACCCGTTCTTAGGTTCTTTATATGAAGGGTATACTGTCTTCTGGAAACGGTATCGATGGCAAAGCAGGCCATTTTGTTGTTAGGACTCACCGCGATTCCGCCCAGATTGAAGAAATCTTGCCCCTTTGCCATTTCATTGCAATTGAACATCATTTCTTCATGAGCCTCCAAGGTATCTTTTTTTCGTGAATAGATCGGATACTGCTGCCCTATTTCAAATCGGGTGATGTACCAATATCCATCTTTTTTGTAAGGCACCGACTCATCGTCTTCTTTAATCCGTCCCTTCATTTCAATAAACAGCCGATCTTGGAAATCCTTCGTATGCGTAGTCATTTGATGGTAATAGGCATTTTCTTCCTCTAGATGGGCAATTACGGCCAGGTTCTCCCGGTCGTTCATCCAATAATAGTCATCGATACGCACATCACCGTGTTTTTCCAGTCTATGGGGTTGTTTTTTGGCCACAGGGGGCTTGGGTTTGGTCATCTCTTTTTCTAATTAATGGACAAGCAGGCGCAAAAGTAAGACATACCAATTGAAGAACTCGGGTTTTTTCGGCGAGCGTTTGAAATGGAGGTTCGATGACAATTTACTAATTTTGCCCTCGAACCTTAAAAGGATTAAAAATGTTCAATGATATGATCGGTATGATGGGGAAACTCAAAGAAACCCAGTAAAAGATAGCCGCCACCAACAAACGACTGGATACTGTGCACTTGATCGAACAATCTTCCGACGGATTGTTGCGAATTAAAATTACGGCCAACAGGGACCTGAAGGAAATCAACATCGATGACCGATTAATGGCCGATAAGGACCAATTGGAAGACTACCTTATATTATGCTTGAACAAAGCCATTATCGAAGCGACCAAAGTAAACGAAACGGAACTGGCCGCGGTGGCCAAAGAAGGACTTCCCAACATTCCCGGGATGGATGCCTTCTTGAAGTAGCGCATTCCGTTCTCTGTCTTGGGCCCAAATGGCGGGCCTGCCGCAAACTATAAAAAGGGCTTTCCATGAGTGGATAGCCCTTTTTTTGGTTGGTTAATTAATCGTAAATCTTCACTGAAATTTTATTGAATCATGTGGCACAAATCAATAAAACAACCAGCTAATATAAACAAGAAGTTTAAATTAATTTTATGATAACCTCAAAAAATTTATATTTTCTATGTTTTTATAAAAATATGGGATGAAATGCGACTCTCCATCGGGATATATGGTAAAAAGTTAACACTTTTTAAAACAAAATGTACGCTGCGGTACCTATCTTTAAGGGAAAGAAATGGTTATGATTGAAATCAGGAAAGACGATGACGACCGCTATCGCTTTAACCTAAAGAATGCCTCAGGTAGAACCATTCTTCATAGTGTTGCGTTCCAAAACAAAGATGAAGCGGCCAAAACAGTTGCCGAATTATTGCCGCTGGTCAACAAAAATACCGGGTTCGAGCGTAAAACCAATTATGAAGGCAAGTTTCTGTTCAATATTAAAAATACCCGTGGAGAGATTATTGGGCAAAGCACCCTTTTCGCTTCCGAGGCCGGTATGGAAAATGGGATCGAAACGGTTAAAAACCGAATAGTATCAATTTCCAGTTCTATCAAAAATTTATAATCCCCGTAATACTTTCAAAAACACTTCGTGTTGATCATCCGTGTAATCAAGGTGGGTCACGATGCGCAACTTTCCTTGGCCCATACCTATGATATGCACTTCATTCTGAAGTAATTTCTCCATAAAGACCTGGGCGGTCATTCGGTCTTCGTCCAGTTCAAAAATGATGATGTTCGTTTCAATAGGCTCTACTCTACTGATAAAGGATAACCCCTGAAGCACTACGCCGATTTCCCTGGCCTTTTGATGGTCATGCTCCAACCTGTTGAACTGATGGTCCAATGCATAAATTCCGGCCGCGGCCAAATATCCTGCCTGCCGCATCCCCCCGCCCAATACCTTTCTGACCCTCAGTGCACGATCGATCAGGGCTTTGCTGCCTACCAATACAGACCCCACTGGGCACCCCAAGCCTTTGCTGAGGCAAACGCTGATGCTATCGAACATGGCGCCATAGGTTTTTGGAGACTCTTTTTTGGCTACCAAGGCATTCCATAATCGGGCCCCATCAAGATGATATGCCAACCCATGTTTTTTGCAAACGGTACGAATCCGTTCCAATTCCGCCAAATCCCAACAGGCTCCCCCTCCTTTGTTGGTGGTATTCTCAATGCAAACCAAGCTGGTCAGCGG
>JBATHI010000021.1:0-2253 GCA_049666645.1 Flavobacteriaceae bacterium
GCCCAATTTTGCAGTTTCAAAGGGAAAACCCTCGGTAGCCGATAGGGCATCAAGAGCTTTGAAACCGACGTTATGTCTGGTTTCGGCATATTCGTCCCCTATGTTGCCCAATCCTACTATTAAAAATTTCTTCATATAATGCGGTGCGGTATATTGGGAATTGCCCCTGCCCCAAAAAGACTTGAGCCATTGTAACATCTGGGAGTTTTTATTTTGGATTTTTGTAAAAATACAAAAGCATCCCTAAATCCCGATACAATCCGGAAGGGATGCCTTTGAATAAAATGGTTTAAAACGTTTAGCTTTCGCTGGCCTCTGCTGCTGCTTCAGCTGTTTCGGCTGCTGCAGTTTCTCCTTCAGCACCTTCTTCTTCGGTATCCACTGCAACCACGACGGCAGCACGTGCCATTTTCACTTGCACCACCACGGTGTTTTCTGGATGCAAGATCGCAAATTTATCGCTCAACAGACTATCTACGGACACATGGTCTCCAATTTTCAGTTGGGAGATATCCACATCGAAGAAATCTGGAAGCTTGGCCGGTAATGCCTTGATGGTGAGTTTGCGTTTTCTAAACAACAAACGACCTCCGTTCCGTACTCCGGGGGAGCTGCCTTGCAACCGAACGGGAATATCCATGGTCACTTCCTTATCGGCGAACAATTGATAAAAATCGATGTGCAAAATACGATCTGTAGCAGGGTGAAATTGGATGTCCTGCATGACCGCATCGATTTTTTTGCCGTTCTCCAGTTCAACCACAACGGTATGTGCGGCGGGAGTGTACACCAAATCCCTGAAACCTAGTTCGTCAGCTGAAAAGTGTAATGGTTTTCCCCCTCCGTATACCACGCAAGGAACCTTTCCAGCATTACGTAGGGCCTTCGTTGCCTTTTTGCCCACGCTTTCTCTTTCTGATCCTTTAATTGTAATTGACTTCATTATATAGATTAAAAATTAATATTCATTGTTTTTCAAAAGCACTGGCCAGATAATGGCAAGGGCCTTTCTATGCCAGGGCTCACATCAAAAACTTGGAGGCGATCGAGGTGTTGTGGTGTACCCTATGCATGACATCTGCGAACAGGTCGGCACAACTCAAAACCTTTAATTTCTCACTTTTCCTGTTGATCGGAATCGAATCGGTAACTATTAATTCCAACAATTGCGATTTTTCCAATTTTTCATAGGCATTGCCCGAGAGCAGTCCGTGGGTGGTGATCGCCCTTACGCTCAATGCGCCGCGTTCCATCATCAGATCGGCCGCTTTGGTCAGGGTACCGGCGGTATCGACCATATCGTCTACCAGCACCACATTTTTTCCCTGTACATCGCCAATCAGCTCCATATGGGATATCAAATTGGCCTTAGCCCGCTGTTTGTAACAGATCACCACATCGCATTCCAATGCCTTCGAATAGGCATAGGCCCTTTTCGATCCCCCCATATCGGGCGAGGCAATGGTAAGGTTGTCCAAATTCAATTTTTTCAAATAGGGCAAGAACATGGTGGAGGCAAACAGATGATCGACGGGTTTTTCAAAGAACCCCTGTATCTGATCGGCGTGCAGGTCCATGGTGATGATCCGTGTGGCGCCTGCCGCTTCGAGCATCTTTGCGATCAATTTGGCCGCAATGGGCACCCTTGGCTTGTCTTTTCTGTCTTGCCTGGCCCATCCGAAATAGGGCATTACCGCGGTGATATGCCTGGCCGAGGCCCTCTTGGCCGCATCGAGCATCAGCAACATCTCCATCAGGTTTTCAGAACTGGGATGGGTACTGCCGATTATAAAAATGCGGGCCCCGCGAACCGATTCTTCAAAAGAGGGTTGAAATTCCCCATCGCTATATCTTGAAATATGCACGTTGCCCAAATCGGTACCGTAGGACTTGGCGATTTTTTCGGCCAAGGCCCTACTGTTGGTACAGGCAAATATTTTGGGTTCCGGAACTTGATATGGCATAACTGGTCTGTAATATACCTCTTGAACGAAAGCGGACGCACAAGTCCCTGTTTTCTAAGGAGGTGCAAATTTATAAATTAATTTGTCTTGCTCAAGGATAATTGTTGTTATTTTCATTTTATAAATGAAATTATTTTATAGCTTTGCAGTCCAATTTTTCCAATGCCTTGGTGGCGGAATTGGTAGACGCGCTGGATTCAAAATCCAGTGTCTTCGGACGTGTGGGTTCGATTCCCACCCAAGGTACTTATAAAACCTTCCTCATTAGGGAAGGTTTTTTATTTTGGCA
>JBATHI010000022.1:0-6172 GCA_049666645.1 Flavobacteriaceae bacterium
TGATCTGTTTTAAAAGAATTAACAGTGATGGTCGTTACCGTACCGTTCTTTCCCGTTTCAACAAGTTTGTAAATATGCTTGGTCTCCACGTCGACGCCTAACAAAATCGATTTGATCTCGGTATTGGTATCTATGGGGACGAGTTTTACATATTGTATTTTTCGACCCTGAACGTTCTGTAGTATATCCCATTGGTAGTTATGGCCCTGCTTGTAAAAGGTGAGCATTTTTGAGGGCGTGATGGTGTTTTCATCCTCTGCCTTATCCTCGATGGTCACCTCCTCGTTTTCAGGGACTATGGTGTATACTTTCTTTCCATCGAACAATTGCTTCGAACCTAGATAGTTGAAAAGGTATTTGTCGCCTTGAAGGGTGACATCGCCCCTGGTTTCGGTGTTGACATCGGCCTCCTTATTGTTCAGTACATATTTGAAGTCAACATAAATATTGTCATAACCCTTTACCTTGTTATAGACTTCATCGAGTAAAGCTTTGGCCTTATTGGCATCCTGAGCCTGAGTAAACGAAACGGCCGAAATGGCGAATAGTAATAAAATATACTTCATGGTGTGTTTAGTTTTGTTCATTTTTCAATAGTTGATCCAGCGTGCTTAAATCGGTGATGAGGACCTGCCTGGCCTTACTGCCTTCAAAAGGCCCTACGATTCCGGCCGCTTCCAACTGATCTATGATCCGGCCTGCGCGGTTATAGCCCAACTTGAGTTTTCTCTGTATCAAAGAGGCCGAACCCTGCTGTGCGGTCACGATGACTTCCGCAGCTTCCCGGAACATGGCATCCCTATCGGAAATATCATAATCAATACTTGTGCCAGACTCTTCGCCGATATATTCAGGAAGTTCGTACGCCTCTGGATATCCTCTCTGCGACCCTATGAATTCCGTTATTTTGGCCACTTCGGGGGTATCGACAAAAGCACACTGGATCCGGGTGATATCGTTGCCCTGTGTAAACAACATATCGCCTCGGCCGATCAATTGGTCGGCCCCTTGGGTATCCAAAATGGTCCTTGAATCTATCTTGGAAGTGACCCGAAAAGCAATTCGTGCCGGAAAGTTGGCTTTGATGATGCCCGTGATCACGTTTACCGAGGGTCGTTGTGTGGCAATGATCAAGTGGATGCCGATGGCCCTTGCCAATTGTGCCAATCGAGCGATGGGCGTTTCCACTTCCTTACCGGCGGTCATGATCAAATCGGCAAACTCGTCGATGACCAATACGATATACGGTAAAAATTTATGGCCATCGTGGGGGTTTAATTTCCGTGCCTTGAACTTCACGTTGTATTCCTTGATATTCCTTACCATGGCCAATTTGAGTAGCTCATAGCGATTGTCCATTTCAATACACAATGAATTCAAAGTATTGATTACCTTATTGTTATCGGTAATAATGGCATCTTCCGTATCAGGCAGTTTCGCCAAATAGTGCCTTTCGATCTTGTTGAACAGGGTCAATTCTACCTTTTTGGGGTCGACCAGTACAAATTTTACCTCTGCAGGATGCTTTTTGTATAGGAGGGAAGTCAACACAGCATTCAAACCAACCGATTTTCCTTGACCGGTGGCACCGGCCATCAATAGGTGGGGCATTTTTGCGAGATCCACCACAAAGGTTTCGTTGCTGATGGTTTTGCCAAAGGCGATGGGCAATTGCATTTCGGCTTTTTGGAATTTGCTGGCTGCGATCACCGATCGCATCGAGACGATGGTAGCATTTTTATTGGGTACCTCGATACCGATGGTTCCTTTGCCTGGGATGGGCGCAATAATGCGTATACCCAAGGCTGCAAGGGAAAGGGCGATGTCGTCTTCCAGGTTCTTTATTTTTGAAATGCGGATTCCCGCATCCGGCACGATTTCATAGAGGGTCACCGTAGGTCCGATGGTGGCCTTGATCTGTGCTATTCCGATTTTATAGTTCCGCAGGGTCTCGACGATCTTGTTCTTGTTTTCTTCGAGTTCTTCCTGATTGATGGTAATACCCCCGGTAGCACCATGTGGGTCGAGCAGGTCGATAGGAGGGAATTTATAACTGCTCAATTCCAATGTGGGGTCGAATTCACCAAAGTCGGACACTAATTTGTTGGCAATGTTGTCTTTTTCTTCCTGTTCTACCACTGGAGCCTCCACCTCCATGGCCAAATCTTCATTTTGTGCATCCTGCGGTGGTTTGGTAACTTCAAAATTGTCCTCGCCATCTTTGTTCAGCGATGGGATATCTTTCTTATGGGTATAGGTGTCAAATACGATGGGACTGTCCTTTTCCTTTACCAGAACATCATCGATCGAGGTTTCACCGGTCGTTCCCTTCAATTCAGTAGCAAGGGTTGCTTTTTTCTGATTCAAATACGCCATTATTTCGTCCGGACTTACCTTGAACAAACGCACCAGAATAAAGATCAGGCCGAAAAGGAGCAATAGAAAAACGCCAAGCTTTCCGGTATAGTCTTGAAGGAAGTCGTTCATTTCAAAACCTACCAATCCGCCCAATAAGGGTCTATTGGCAGCAAAAAATCCAAGGGCGATAGAAATCCATATCATGAACAAAAGCCCCCATATCCATTTTTTGAGCAATCCCTTTTTGCTCAGGCTTAAGAACATATACAGTCCGGTCATGAACAACAAGGCCGTAACGATAATTGAAGCGAGCCCAAAACCACGGTATATGGCAAAATGGCTTACGGCGGCACCAAATTTATTGAGGAGGTTCATGGCTTCCTCATTTCTATCGGCGAATTCGCTCAATAGACTTTGATCGTCCTGCCAGGTAAAATAAAAAGAAATGAAAGAGAAAAATAAGGCCACACTGAAAAGCATCAACAGGCTTCCCAATATGATTTTATTTTGTTTGGATATCGCAAAAGCCGATTTCTTTTTGGGGTTTACGGATTTCGACTTTTTCAACTTCTTTGCCATTCAATCGTCAGTTCTGGGGTCAAAAATACGAATTTAGGCATGAAGGCCTCAAAAAATCTTAGGGAGATAAATGATCAAACCAATGATCATGGAGGCAAATGATACCAACATTACGGCTCCTGCGGAGATATCTTTGATAAAACCGATTTTGGAATCGTATTCAGGTTGTACAAAGTCAGAAATTTTTTCTATTGCGGTATTCAAGCCTTCGATGCCTAAAACCATTGCAATTGCCAAGATCTGAAGAATCCATTCCGTACTTGAAATATCAAAATAAAAACCGGCCACCGTGACGACCACTGCCACGAACAGCTGTACCTGAATACTGGCCTCGGTTCGAATCAAGAGCAATGCACCGCGCAGCGCAAAGCCCACACTTTTGACACGATTCACAAAAAAATTTTCTTTATGCATCAGCAAGGACCTTACATTTAAGGGGGTCAAAAAGACCATTACGATTTAGCATACCAGTTGGCTATGTGTTTCGTCGCCATGGTCTTAAAAATAACCGGCGACGAATTTATAAAAAAATAACGGGTGTTCCGCAATTAACCCTGTTCAATGGTCTGCTGCGGAATGGGCCATGGCGATGGCATCGAAAAAATGTCCACGTCAATTTCGTTTGTAGCCAAAAGGATGTTCAAAAGCAATCATCAAATGGAATTGGCGAAACCCTATCCCACCAATGGCATTGCAAGCAAAGTTATGCCTTTTGAACGCCCTGGACCAATTGCTTGATCTTAATTTGAAATGCAGCGACAACAAGTGTGGTGATGGGGCTCAACCAATTGAATATCGCGAAGAAAAAATATTGATCCACCCCAACGCCCAAAACACCGCTGTGATAGGCACCACAAGTATTCCATGGGATAAGCACGGAGGTGACCGTGCCCGAGTCTTCCAAGGTCCTGCTCAGATTTTCCGGGGCCAACCCACGGTCTTTATAGGCCTTGGCAAACATCTTGCCGGGTACCACAATGGCGAGGTACTGATCAGAGGCCGTCACGTTCAGGGCCAAACAACTGGCCACGGTACTGGCAAAGAGTCCAAAAGTGGTTTTGGCCAAACTAAGCAACGATTTGGTGATGCGCGATAGTGCGCCGATGCCATCCATAATTCCCCCGAAGGTCATGGCACAAATAATCAGCCAGATCGTGCCCAACATGCCCGACATCCCTTTGGAGGAAAAAAGATCATTGAGGGAGGGATTGTCCGTAGCAATCGAGGTGTTTACCGTGATCGCGTTCATGACGCCCTTGTAACCCGACTCGAAAGTCAAGGTTTCAGCGCCTCCCAGGGTCGCCACGATCCCAGGTTGAAAAATAAGGGCAAATACCCCGCCCAAAAGGGTACCGATCAAAAGTGCCAACAAGGGCGGTGTTTTTTTGAGAATCAAGAGGATGACCATCACTGGCACGATAAACAGCCAACCGTTGATGTTGAAAGTTGCGTCCATCGAGTCTAACAGTGTTTGGGTATCCACGGTACCCGTAGTATCGACCGTAAGGCCCAAAATGATAAAGAAGATAAGGGTAACGGTATAGGTGGGGATGGTGGTAATGGTCATATATTTGATATGACCGAATAAATCCCCTCCTGCCATGGCAGGTGCCAAATTGGTCGTATCGCTCATCGGGGAAAGTTTGTCACCGAAATAGGCGCCTGACAGAACGGCCCCGGCGGTCATGCCCAAAGATATTCCCAGAGCACTCCCGATACCGATCAGCGCAATGCCGACGGTGGCGGAGGTGGTCCAGGAACTGCCCGTGGCTATCGAAATAATGGAGCATATGATTACCGTTGCCACCAAAAAAATGGTCGGGTTTAAAATTTGAAGGCCATAATAGATCATTGAGGGGATGATACCGCTGATGAGCCAAGTGCCCGAAAGGGCCCCCACCATGAGCAAGATAAGCAGGGCTCCGGTCGTGGATTTTACATTTTCGGCCACTTCCGTCAGCAATTGGGCATAACTGACCTTGTTGAACGCTCCGACTATAGCGGCTACGGCACCGCCCATCAGGAGTATGAATTGGTTCGACCCACTCAGTGCGTCATCGCCAAAAACAAAAACATTATAGGCCAACATACCCACCAATACAACCACCGGTAATAAGGCCTCATAGATATTGAGTTCTACATTTTCAACGATATTTTCATCCTGGGGTTCAGAGGGGCGAATGTCTTTGCTTTGCATTGGGTTGGTTTAGAAGCTTCGTAATATTACAATTTTATCACGGTTTTGCAAATTGCCCAAACCAGTTTCGAATCAGGTGCCCGCTTTCGATTTTTTTAGGATTCCCAATTGTCGCATGCAATCTTTCATGGTTTCATAAGTACGTTCAATATCGTTGTCCAGACCCACCGAAAACCTGATCAGTCCATCGCTCAGGCCCATATTTTTTTGATCTTCCAAGGGGATTTCTGAAGAGGTGGAAGTGCCGGGCGCACTGAAAAGTGTTTTATAGAACCCGAGGCTTACCGCCAAATAGCCCAACTTCCTGGCCTGCATCATTTCCATCAGGGCATTCGCATTGTGCAAAGAGCCCACATCCAGGGTCATCAATCCCCCAAAACCGAATTCAGGGTTCATCTGGCGTTTCATGACGCCATGTCCCGGATGGGTTTCCAATCCCGGATACACTACCCTAAGGCCGTCTTTCTCAAAGTTTTTGGCCAAATAGAGCGCATTGGCACTGTGTGTCTTCATTCTTAGATGAAGGGTGCGCATGTTCTTGAGGATCGATGCCGCGCGAAGGCTATCGAGGGTACTGCCCAAAAGCATGCCCGAACCTGAATTGACATCTTTAAGGGATAGGCAAAAAGATTTATCGCTACAGACCGCTCCCGCCACACAATCGCTGGTTCCATTGATAAATTTAGTGAGGCTATGGATTACGATTTCCGCTCCCAAACGTGCCGGGGCAATGGTAAGGGGCGAAAAGGTATTGTCGACTACCAAGGGTATTCCATTTTTTATGGCAAGTTTGGAAAGCGCCTTGATATCGGCGACCTCCAATAGGGGATTGCTGACGCTCTCACAATAGATCATCTTGGTATTCGGGTTAATGGCAGCTTCAACGGCCGCTATTTTGGTAATGTCGACAAATGAGGTGCTAATGTTGAATTTGGCCAGAAAATTTTTCATGAAGGCATAAGTACCCCCATAGATGGTACGGCTGCTCACCACATGGTCTCCGGCACCGCAGCATTGCATGATCACGGAGGTAATGGC
>JBATHI010000023.1:0-1538 GCA_049666645.1 Flavobacteriaceae bacterium
GGATGGTCGGCAGCATCGCAATACGATGTATTGGTAACTGCCGATGATGTTCAACGGGGTAGGCCCTTTCCCGATATGATTTGGAAGGCCATGGACTTTTTAAATATTGAAGTCCCCCAATTCGTAATGAAAGCAGGGGATTCAATTATAGATATCGAGGAGGGAAAAAATGCGCATTGTGGGCTTACGGTAGGCGTTACCACGGGGGCGCACACCAAATCACAACTGATTTCTGCCTTGCCCACCCTTGTGGTTCGCTCCTTAGCTGAACTCCAGCCTTTGATCAAAGGACCGGTATAAAACCTGTAAATAGATTCGAATCGACCTTTTTCACTACATCATTTACATCATTGAAAAGGGCAAATCGGGAAATCCTCTTTATATAAAGAAGTAGATGACCAGCATAGCACAGCTATCTTTTCCACGATTCACGGGGACGTGTGGTATCCTTCCATCGAAAAAAATCGAATCGCCCACCGAAAGTCGCACTTCCTCATCCCCTATGATATAGAAACACTCTCCAGATACCACAAATTTAAATTCATAGGCATCCGTACTGATTTTTCGCCTTTGGGAATTCGGTTCGACATGAAGGAGTACCACTTCAAAACCGAGGGACGTAATTTGTTTTCCAAAAACGTATTGGTAAGAAAATCCCACAGCATCGTCCTCCTTATCAATAATAGTGTGTTCTTCTTTTCTGGAAAGGATAAAATTTGTTTCCTTGGAGAGTGGTATCCCTTTAAAAAAATCGGCGACCCCTATTTCAAGTGCATTGATAATTTTTATCAGAACGGGTAAGGAAGGTATCGTTCGCCCATTCTCTATTCGCGAAATCAATCCATTGGTAACTTTCGCTTTTATGGCAATATCATGTATCGTCTTATGTTTTTCCTTCCTGATTTTCTTGATGTGCTTTCCTATGTCAACAAGAACATTTTCCATACTTGGTATTTGGCTGCAAACATAGAATAATATTTGTAATTCCATGGCAGCGCACCTTAGAGAAACAATAGTAAAGTTTTGAGGATTGAGTGTTAATCGCCTATTGATAAATACTTAACATATTGAATATTTGTAAATAATACTTTGCTAACGTTTTGATAATAATTTTAATACTAACCTATCTTAAGCTTAATCCATACAAGCATTTTTATTAATCTCTCCTCATGATATTTGCCATCAATCAATTTAATCATGTTTACAAATACGAAAAATATGAAAGGAACACTACTATGCCTGACATTCGCATTCTTTACACTTGCCATGGGCAATGCCCAGACCACATTTTCGGGTCGGGTATTGGACGAGAACAACGACCCTTTACCAGGGGCTTCTATTGTCATTCAAGGAAGTTCCACGGGGGTAGCATCTGATTTTGATGGTAATTTTGAAATCGAACTTCCCCAAGGAAATGAGATTCTAGTCGTATCCTATATCGGCTATGTGACCCAAGAATTCGATACTTCCGGACAAACAAGTGCTGACATCGCTCTGCAAACTGATTCACAAAGTTTGGAGGAGGTGGTGGTTACAGC